>JAKBCS010000110.1 GCA_021807595.1 Planctomycetota bacterium
CTCTCCCCCGGAGGGGGAGAGGGGTTGGGGGTGAGGGGGAGAGAAACCATGCGGAAAACCGCCCCCTCACCCCAACCCCTCTCCCCCTGAGTACAGGGGGAGAGGGGCTTATGGGACAGTCTCTTAGCGTTTCGGCGGCAGTTTGAGGTACTCATCGACCTCGCGTCCGTTCAGCGAAATTAGAAACAATACGAGTGCGTCAATGTCCGCCGCGCTGCAACCGAGCAGCCGCGTTTTTCCGTCTTTTCCTCGCAACAACGGATCGAGGTAATTGTTGCGTTTCGCGCCGCTGTTGTAGAACTCGACGACCTCGAGGAGACTGTCGACGGAACCGTTATGAAAGTAGGGACTGGTACGACGCAGGCCGCGCAGCGTCGGCGTTTTGTAGGCGTCGATCCAGTAGCGATTCTTCTGGCCGATGGGAACCCAAGCGAAGCGTCCCCCTTCCTTTCCCGGCCGCGAGCCGCCGATGCCGAGGTTGTGAAACTCATTATCGGAAAAAGTGCATCCGGTATGACATTGATAGCAGTTCGACAGCGGTCGATCTTTCTCGAGGCCATGAAACAGCCGATAGCCATGCATCAACTCGGCGGCGACGGCAGGTTTCTTCGCTTTCTCTCGCCCCAACTCGACGAAGGCGGCATCTTCGAGAACGGCTTCGTAATCCTCCGCCTGCAACGCGGTACCGCGTTTGCGAGCGCGTTCGACGGCGCGATCGTGGAGCGAGTCGCCGGCCAAGATCGTGCGTAAATAACAGGCCAAAGCGCGGCCCACGGTATCTTGCGTGATGTTCGCTTTCTCCGCGCCATCCTCTTCGCGGGTGGGCTTGCCGAAGACGCGGTTGAACTCTTCGTGATAGTTCGCCTTGTTGCGCAGCCGCTCGATGACACCACTCCAGGTGTGGTTAAACGGCTTTCCCAGATCGCCTTTCTCGTCTTCTAAAGTGCGTTGGACGACTTCTTCCAACAGAACGGCTCGCCCGTCGGCGAACTGGTGGCGATTGAAGACACAGTTAATCAGCGTCGGAGCGTTGAAACCATCGCCGTGCGTGTGTTTGTGGTCGGCGAATCCTTCGTTCGGTTGATGGCAGGTGGCACAGGACGTGCCTACCTTGGCTTCGAGCCAGCTATCGTCGAAGAAGAGCCGTTGACCGAGTTGCCATTTGCCCCGCGTCATCGTCTCGCCGGCGGGTAGGTATTCGCGCGGATCCGATAATCCGAGGGGCACTTTGATCCGAACGACGGGAGTTTCTTTCGTCTCGCCCTTCGCCTCCGGTTCATTCCAGAACTTGGTCAGTTTGTTCCACAACTCAGACTTCGTCTCGGCACGGACAAATTCGATCGTCGCATCCGGCTTCGGTGGTTCGTCGATGTCGATCCATTGAATCTCCGAATCGAGCGGCTTGCTTTCGGCTTTCGTCGAAGGTTCGGCTTCGGCGGCTTTATTGGCCGGTGTCTCATGAACCGGCCGCGATCCGTAGCGTTCGGCGGGTTGACAACCAGTGACAACCACTAGCGCAGCGAGTGCGATTCCCCGCATCGGGTCCCTTCCTCTCGTGGGAAATTCGAGTGGGTCTCCTACCTCGACTCAGCCTACTTCTTGGCGGGAGCGGCGGCGCGTTGTTCCTTGGAGAGATCGGCGAGCATCTGAGCCACGGCATTGAGGCGTTCTTGATTTTTGGCGACGTAGTCCGGCGGTCCACCCTTGGCGGCGACATGGTCGGCGATGGTCGGCGAATCGACCATGTCGATGGCGTCCCAAGGACACCAGCGTTCGCACAGAGCGCAGCCGATACAGCGTTCGAGGTCGATGTCCACGAACGATTGCAACGACGGTTGATCTTCGCCGGGCACTTTGTAGATGCAGTCCACCGGGCAGACTTCGATGCAGGCTTCGCATCCGGTGCAGTTGTCCGCCCTCACGACCGCCAATTCCTTCGGCAGTTTCTTGCGTGCCTTACCCGCGCCTTTCGCCATGATGAACCTCGCCTGAAGTTTGGGTGCGATAGATAGGCGTTATTTTAGGACTGCCATTAAAAATGTCCCGTCGAAGCCGGGAGGATCGATGAACTTGATGAGTCGAGCGATCGCCGACGAACTGGTTTTACTGAAGCAGACTTCGGGCCTTTGTTTGGCGGCAAGCGACTGAGTTAGGCACCGATGTTCAGACAATCCAGCTTTCTCTGTACTCGTTTGAGCAACCCGGCCAGAACCCGGCCAGGCCCGATTTCGTAGAAGCGGTCGCATCCTTCCGCCAAGAGACGGCGGATCGTCTCTTCCCAACGCACCGGCTCGGTGATTTGCCGCCGCAAGAGAACGCGGATCTCGTCGGGAGTGCCGTGCGGCTGGGCCGTCACGTTGGAGTACACCGGCACGCGCGGAGTGGCCAGCGTCACGGAGGCGAATACCTCGGCCATCGCTTCGCTGGCCGGTTGCATCAGGGCGGTATGAAACGCACCGGCCACCGCCAAACGAACCGATCTTCCGCCCGCTTCGGCCACCAACGCTTCCAACCGATCGCACGCCGAACGATGACCGGACACGGCATAGTTGCCCGGACAAAGGTAATTGGCGATCTGTAATACATCATTTTGGCGAGCGGTGAGGCACAATTCCTCGACTTTGGATTGATCCAAGGTTAAGACGGAAACCATGCCCCCCGGCGTGCGATCCGCCGCGGCTTGCATCGCCTCGCCGCGCCGCCGTACCAAACGCAGTCCCTCTTGGAAGGTCAGCGCGCCGGCGAAAGTCAGAGCCGTGAACTCGCCGAGACTCAAACCCGCCGCCGCCACACATTCGTCGAGAACCTGGGGCTGGCTCTGCTTCAACGATTCCAGCGCGGCGAGGCTGGCGACAAAGAGAGCGGGTTGGCTTACCACCGTGGAATTGAGTCGTTCGGCGGGACCGTGCGCGCAGAGATCGAGCAAGTCGTAACCGAGTAGCTCGCTCGCCTCGTCGAACATCTGGCGCGCCTGCGGCAAGGAGGCGCACAGATCGCGCGCCATCCCTACCGTCTGAGCGCCTTGACCGGGAAACAAAAAGGCTACACGGGCCATGGAAATCCTATCCCTTATTCCTCGGAAGTGGCGGGGGGACTCGCTTCCAGTTCCTTGACGATCAGTTCGTTGAGCTGGGCGCGCGCATAGCTGGCGGCGACGGCGAGAGCATTGGTGATGGCGCGCTCGCCGGAACTACCGTGACAAATGATGCAGACGCCGTCGATACCCAGCAGCGGCGCGCCGCCGAACGCGCTGTAATCGTAGCGATGCACCAGGGCTTCGAGTGCTTCTTTGGCTTTCTGGCGTTCGCTGTCCAGCGATCCGAGCAATTCTCGAAAAACCATTTTCATGGTGAAGTCGAAGACCCCTTCGCTGGTCTTGAGGACGACGTTGCCGACGAAGCCGTCGCAGACGACGACATCGACATCGCCGCGATGAATGTCGCGGCCTTCGACGTTACCGACGAATTGGCTTCGCAGCGTACTCGCGTTGAACAGCGCGTTCGTCTCCTTAGCCAAATCGTGGCCCTTAGCTTCTTCCGCCCCGACATTCATCAGCCCGATTTTCGGCTGAGGACGCTGGAGAATGTGACGGGCGAAGATGCTGCCCATGACGCCGTATTGAAAAAGATGTTCCGGCTTGGGGCTGACGTTGGCTCCCACATCGATGAGAACGCACGGCCCCTTGACGGTGGGCATGACGGCGGCGATACCGGGCCGCCGCACGTTTTTGAGATAGCGTTTAAGGAAAAGGCCGCCGGCCACCATGGCTCCGGTGTTGCCGGCGCTGACGATACCCTCGACTTTTTGCTGCGCCAGTAATTGCCAACAACGACTGATCGAGTTGTCCGGTTTTTTGCGCAGAGCCACGACCGGACTTTCTTCCATGCCGACAGCTTGCGCACAGTGGAACAGAGGCAAACGGTCCCGGTGCGCCGCGCCCTCCAACAGCGGTTCCACTTGGGATTGGTCGCCGACGAGCATGACGCTGAGCTGCGGATCGGCGGCCACGGCGTGAACCGCGCCGGCGACGATCGGTCCCGGCGCGTGGTCGCCTCCCATCGCGTCCAGGGCAATGATCATGATTTACTTCTCCTCTTCGACCTGCACGACTTCACGATTCTGATAGAAGCCGCAATTCGAGCAAACGTGGTGCGGCAGAACCGGCTGCTCGCAACGAGGACAATACTGAACCTGCATCGGCTTGAGATGCAGATGACTGCGCCGCTTACCCTGACGGGCATGCGAAGTTCGTCGCTTAGGAACCGCCATGACTTTCGCCTTCCGCGAGAGAACCCGATTTCACTTTTCCCCAGGCAACGGAGGACTTCCCGTCCTCGATTCGCTGGGCTTTAGACACTTCTTCTTTCATCATACAAAAGGAGGGGACGACAAACAGAGGGCCGATCCCTTCGACGATTCCGATTTCTTCCAGAAAGGATGTACCGATGGATCAATTGTGGGCACCGTGGCGTCTATCCTATGTGGCGACGGCGAAGCCGCCCAACGCCGGCGATCCGTGTTTCGTCTGCGCCGGATTGGCCGACGACGACGACCGCAAACATCTCCTCGCCCTGCGTACGCCGCTCAGCGCCGTGGTGTTGAATCGCTTTCCTTACAACAACGGCCACCTTCTCGTCGCTCCGCGCCAACACAAGGCGCGCCTCGACGAACTCACTTCGGAAGAGCTGCTGGAAACGATGGAAACGCTGCGGCGCATGATCGGTATCCTCGACGAATTAATGCACCCCAACGGCTACAACATCGGTCTGAATCTCGGCCACGCCGCCGGCGCGGGATTACCCGGCCATCTGCACTGGCACATCGTCCCGCGCTGGCACGGCGACACGAATTTCATGCCCGTGTTGAGTGATACGAAAGTGATCGTTCAATCCCTGGAAACCCTGTACGATCTGCTGGCGGAGCGTTTGCGAAGTTGACCCCGCGGCTCCCTGGAGAAACTGAAGATGTCCTTCCTTTTGCCTAACGTCCACCACATGGTGGTCTGCGAAGACATTCGCTCGAAACCAGAAAAACCGCACGGTCTGTCGCCGATCCATTTACTCGGCCGGATTCTGTCGAGTTCCTACCATTCTTTTCCTCACCACCCTCTGGCGTTTTGTGTCTATGCGCATCTGGCGTCTGCGCACTCCACCTTGAAATCGAGGAAACCGATAGTCACAGACCATTATTCTCCGGACACCGAGATTGCGGCACTACTTTGAGAACGATCCACTCCGAGAGTTCGGTAGGGTTTTTCGCTTCCGTCAAGGCGTATTTCCCTCCGGCGACTTGTATCTGGTTCGGTCGTGCTACAATGGTATCGGCATCGCCCATGAACCGCTTTTAGTGGAGGGATAATTTGTGGAACACAAGTACACCTCCATCTCCGTTGATGAACTCACGGAGATTATCGTGGAAGCTTCGGATCGCATCGAACCCCTCCCGTTTGTCTCCCCGCCGCTCGGCTCCGATACGAGAGATTTTCTTCGGGCGATCGACCAGGCACAACGCCGCGGTACAAGAAGATCACCCGACTGGGCCGAGATCTTCGACGTCATCGTTTCCCTCGGCCATCGCAAGGGCGAAAAGCCCGCCGCTCCGCCGTTGCCGCCACCATGGCGCGACAAGGAAGGTGGAGGCTCGAGCGACGAGGCGCTTTCCAACGAGAAGCCGACATGAGCGAAGCCGTCCCTTTGGAACCGACCGATTGGCTCGACCGCGAGGACGAAGTGCTCGCCCCGTATGCCATGCGCACCCGGCAAAGTCGCGGCCGACGCCATCCGGAAGATCAACACCCCTTTCGCACGCTCTATCAGCGCGACCGCGATCGCATCGTTCATTCCACCGCCTTCCGCCGACTGATGCACAAGACGCAAGTGTTGGTCACGGAAACGAACGACCACCATCGCACGCGCTTGACGCATACCCTCGAAGTCGCCCAGATTAGCCGAACCATCGCTCGGCGTCTGGGACTGAACGAGGATTTGACCGAGGCCATCGCCCTGTCGCACGATCTCGGTCATCCGCCGTTCGGCCATGCCGGTGAGAGCGCTCTCCACGAGTGCATGGCCGAAGACGGCGGCTTCGAGCATAATCTGCACGCCCTTCGCATCGTCGAGGTTCTCGAATATCGCTACGCCGAATTTCCCGGACTGAATCTCTCGTGGGAAGTGTTGGAAGCCATGGCGCTGCACAGCAAACGTCGCGACGCGCCGGAGATTGCCGAGTTTGTCGGCGTCGGTCAGCCGTTGCTCGAAGCGCAAGTCGCCGACGCCGCCGACAGTCTCGCCTACGACGCCCACGACATCGACGACGCGCTCAGCGTCGGACTCATTGCGCCGGACGATTTGCGCGAGGTGGAACTGTGGCGGCGCGTCTTCGACGCGGTGAAGCGACAGCACGGGACCTTAGCGCCCCTCCAATTTCAGCCGACGATGGTGCGACACTTGATCGATTGGTTGGTGCGCGATCTGCTCGATCACACCCTGCAACGTCTGCGTCGAGACCGGATCGGCAGTCTCGCCGACGTTCGCGGCGCGCCCAGCCTTCTGGTGCAGCCCAGCCCCGAAATGCGAACCCTCAAGGCGGGGCTGGAGGAGTTCCTCAAAGGGCGCGTTTACAATCACTATCGCGTGCAACGCATGGCGATGAAGGGCGGACGCATCGTGCATCAGTTGTTCGACGAGTTTTGCCGTTCGCCGCGTCTATTGCCGGAACGCTATGCGCGTCGCGTCGGGACGGGCAAGCCGGAGCGCACGGTCTGCGATTATGTCGCCGGTATGACCGACCGCTACGCGCAGGACGAATTTCTCAGACTTTTCCAACCGTACACGATCGTGTAAAATAACCTATCCTCCGCGATCCTCGTTGGCCGTTTGGGAAGGGTCGTTCGCGGTGGAAGGCTTGTTTTCCCTCCGTCGTTTCATTTCCCGGCTCCGCGCAACGTCCCGGAGGCGGCCCTTTATCCTTGGAGGATGTGTAATGTCGTCTGAATCCGCATCGCCGCTTTTCAATCGTTTTTCAAACCTATTTTCCAAGCGACCGGCTACCAACCGCGTCCTGCTGTGGCTGTTGCGCGGCATTTTCGGCGCGATTTGCATTGGCATCGCCATGCTGGCGTTCCAGCATTTCAGCGAAAGACCGGGGGATACGTTCAATGCGTATCTGGCTTTTTTTTGCATTCTCGGCGCTGCCCTGCTTATCGTGGCTACCGACGTGCTTATCCGAAACAAACAAATTACCACGCTGTCGGCCGTCTACTTCGGCTTGCTACTCGGACTGCTTCTGGGCAATATCCTCTCGACGGCGTTGGAGCCGTTCATCTTCGAGTGGTCCTCGCCCAGAGGCGGCGGAGGTCAGAACGAAGCGGAGGTTCGCGTGTTGCCCGGCGAAAAAGATAACACCTTCCGGATCGACATCGTCCGCGGGAGATCTCCCGGCGACAACGTCACGCCCCAAGAGCAGCGAAACCAGTACGAACGCAAAGCGTTGTCGCTTATCATCACGGTCATTTGCTGCTACATCGCCATTTCGACGTTACTGCAAACCAAGGACGAGTTTCGCTTCATCATCCCCTACGTCGAGTTTTCCAAGCAGATCAAGGGGGGCAAGCCGCTCGTTCTCGATACCAGTGTAATTATTGACGGTCGAATTGCCGATGTATGTGATACGCGGTTTATCGACACGAAATTGATCGTGCCGCGCTTCGTTTTGCAAGAGTTGCAAAGCGTGGCCGACAGTTCGGATAAATTAAAGCGGAATCGCGGACGTCGCGGGCTGGACATGCTGAAGCGGATGCAAAACAACTCCAAGATCGAACTGCAAATGCACGAAGCCAATTTGGCGGTTCTGCGCGAGGTACACAAGGTCGATGAACGGCTCGTCGTCTTCGCCAAGGCACTCGACGCGCGCGTGGTAACCAACGATTTCAATTTGAACAAAATTGCCCAGCTTCAGGGCGTCGAGGTCATCAATTTGAACGAGTTGGCCAACGCGCTTAAATCGGTGGCCCTGCCCGGAGAGCTGATGACGGTTCGCGTCGTCAAACCGGGCGATCAAATCGGTCAGGGGATCGGCTACCTGGAAGACGGCACGATGGTAGTGATCGAACAAGGCCGTTCGTTGATCGGCCAAGAGGTGGCCATCACCGTCACGAGCGTCTTGCAAACGCCCGCAGGCCGCATGATTTTTGGCCGATCCGAGGGGCGGCCCGCTCCCGCGGACGAGAAGGTGACCAGGTAAAACGATTGGACGAGGAGAGACGAATATGCGCGGATGTCCATGCTTCTCGGTGCGATCTGTTGTTTGGGGTGCGCGTTGGATGCTCTGCCTCGCCTCATCCCTCGGCCTCTTTGTCCTCTTGTCCACGTCTGAGGCGGTCGAACCGGGGGCTGGCGCGGCCAAACGACCCACCGGAAAGGGCGATCTGCAAATGGTCGAGCGCTTGCTGTCCGCGCGCAAGGAGTATCAGAGTACCTTGGAAGCACTCCGGGCCTATTACATCGGCATGGGCGACATCGAACGGGCGCGATGGGCCGAGGAAGAGTTGGTGCAATTCCATCGCATCAACAAATATCCGTTTCGACTCGACCTCGTCGTACCGCCGCCGACGCTGCCCGGAGACAAAAATGTCCCGGAGGCCAACGAATTGTACCGCCAAGCGTTGAAGTTCAAGGATCGGGGTTACGGCCAGGACTTCATCGACAATCAACATCGCGCCGAGTTGCTGTTTCAACAACTATTGACCAATTACCCACAGAGCGACAAGATCAGCGATACCGCCTACCAGCTGGGCGACATTTACGAAAGCAAGGCGTTCCGCCAGTACGATCACGCCGCCATCTATTTCGAGCGCTGTTTCCAGTGGAACAGCAAAACGCAATTCGACGCGCGGCTGCGCGCGGCCCGACTTTACGAACGCTATCAGAGCGAACGCGGACATGCCCTGGAGATCTACCGCGACATCACCACGCATGAGATCGATCCCAAGCGCGTCGAGGAAGCGCAACGCAAAGTAATGGATTTGAGCAAGAAGAAGTGATTCCTTCGCGTCGCGCTTCCATCGGTTAGCCGCGATGCGCAACGGGTAGGGGAACATACCCATACTCCGCTGCGTGTCGCGGCTAACCGATTTTTTGTTGCCACCTCGAGAGGATTGGGGCCGGTTGTTACGATAGGGCAGACTTTTCCTCATGTAGCAATTCTATCTTTGCCGATAGGTAACAATGCCGATTGTCCCAAAGCGAGGACAGCGGCATGGGGAAAGGTGTGCGGGGGAACGGGCCATGCGCTCGGTCACGGGGGAGATGGGGCTTATGCGAATTAAGAGCGTCTGGGGAGCAGGAGTGTTGGCCGTGTTGGCCGCTCTAACTGTGCTGTCGCCGGGTAAAACCCTCGCTCAGGAGTCGTGGCCTCAAGGTGGATTCGCCACCGGCTACGCACCTCCAGCCGTGCAGTTGCCGTACCCACTCGGCAGCACACACCCGGAGGTGGGCGGGTTGTTCATGGCCGCGACTTACCAAATGTACAACCAAACGAATCCCATCAAGGGACAGGAAATCGCCGTGCGCGGCTTCGTCGCCACCGACGACACCGTCCTCAACGCGGCGGGGTCGGCGGGAACCTTCATCGGTCCTCGCAACAACGCCTTGGATGCCGGACAGGTGGCGGGACCGTACACCTGGGTTCCCGGTTTCCAATTGGAGGTGGGATGGAAGTTCGGCGACGGTTCGTCGATCACCGGCAGCTTTTGGTGGATCAGCGAGTCGCAGTACCGCGCCTCGGCCACCCTGTCGCCGCCGAACTATCAGTTTAACTCCGATCAATCGAATACGTTCTTGACTTCTTATGTCTTCGGCTATCCGAGCGATTTCGCCGGTGCGCCGCAGAAGATATCCCAAGGCGGCCCGTACAGCGTCTACGGTATCTGGAACGGTGCCAGCACGATGACCGAAGTCTTGTGGCAACGGGCCGAACAGGCACAATTGCAATATCGCAAGCCGTTCTACGAAACAGAAACTTACCGGGCTTCGGCTCTGGTTGGCCCGCGTTGGTTCTGGATCGAGGACAAATATCGCTGGATCACCACCGACCTCGACTCCTTGGGCAACTCGTCGCCGATTTACCAAGGGATCTACAACAATCAGGTGGACAACCGCATGTATGGCGTGTTCGCCGGGTTGCAACAAGAATGGTATATCGGTTGGGGATTCGCAGCGATGTTGAATACCAACGTCGCGGGGTTCATGGACGTGGTTCGCACATCGGTGGACTATCAGCGCGGCGATCGCGGCGGCCCGGAGAACAAACGCGGTCGAACCATGTGGCGGGCCGTCCCGGAGTTCCAGCTCACGCCGAGTATCATGTGGTATCCGTTGGAAGGCGTGCAAGTCCAGGCCGGTTACGACTTCTTCATGTTCCTCAACACGGTGGCCTCGCCTCAGCCGGTGGACTTTAACTACAGTTCCTTGTCGCCGCAGTACACCGACATCGCTCGCTTCTTCAACGGCTTCCAGGTGACCGTCGCCATCGTCTTCTAAGCCGGAAGCTACAAACCTCCACCCTCCCTATCCGCCGGGGGCATCGCGTCGCAAGATGCGATGCCCTCGGCGGTTTTCGTTTCGACTCTGTCCCCGTTTCCGAAGCCGCTTCGACCTCTTATAATGCCCCCACTTTGACAGTTTTGTCCGCAGTCCGTAGTTCTTAATGCTAGGGACTGAATCGGGCGAGCGGGGGGCGTATGCCCCCTGATTGATAACAATCAGGGAGCTTACGCCCCCCGCTCGCCAGAGATTCGTTCCGTAGCTCGAAGTTGGCAGGGAGCCTTCTTTGCCGCGGGCTGCGGACTACGGGCTACGAACGAAGATCAACGGATGGAAGGAGCATTCATGGCCGAGGACAAGATCGACGGACGCGAGGTGACGTGGCGACAATTGTTGCCCTGGACGGAGTTGTTCCGCGGCTTTCAGATTGCGCTGGACTTAAACAAGCTGCTTTTGGCGGCCGGCGGCATTCTGACGATGGCGTTCGGCTGGTGGCTGCTGGCTTGGTTTTTCGTCGTCGTTCGCTTCAATACCGCGCCGCCTACTTGGGAGAGCGGCGGAGATCGCAGCATCAAAAGTCCCGATAAACAAAAGGCGTGGGCCGAGTTCCGACGCGAACGGGACGAATGGAACCTGATGTACGAATCGGCCGGTATCGGCTCGGCGGGACAAAAATTTACGCTGGACGATCTGGCCAACAGTCCGGAGGAATACGAATCGTTCAAAGACTTGAGCGACAAGCAGGGAGAAGCGCTCGAAAAAGCGATCGAAGGCAAAGAGATGACCGAGGCCCAGAAGCGTCTTTATCGGACGAAGTTGGGCAAGCTCAAGCATTGCGCCGCTCTCTCGACTTGGCCGTGGTGGGAGAATCGCGGACCCAATCCTTATCTGCTCATCACCGGACAAGCCGGGATTCCGTGGGAGGCGGGGCGATTCTGGGACTGGTTCCTACGCGATCAGGTGTTGGTAATGATCGAACCGCTCGTGAAGTTCGTTCGACCGATCATCTTCTTCTTTAGCCCGCGCTCGACGGGATACACGTCGTTTTACTTTTTCTGCGTGTTGTTGTGGACGTTGGCAACGTGGGCGCTGTTTGGCGGCGCGATCACGCGCATTGCCGCCGTGCAGGCGACGCGCGGCGAAAAGATTGGTCTGCGCGAGGCCGTTCGCTTCACGCTCAAGCGCATCGTCTCTTATCTGATCGCACCGCTGTTTCCGCTCGGATTCGTCTTCGTCGTACTGCTCTTCATGATGCTGTTCGGACTCTTCCACATGATCCCGGTGGTCGGCGATGTGGTGGTGGACGGCTTGTTGTGGTGGCTGATGCTGATTTGCGGTCTGGTTATGGCCGTCACGCTCGTCGGTCTCGTCGGTTGGCCGCTCATGTCCGCCACCATAAGCACCGAGGGAACCGACAGCTGGGAAGCCGTCAGCCGTTCGTACAGTTACGTCTATCAGAAGCCGTGGCATTACGCTTGGTACACCGTCGTGGCCATCGCCTACGGAGCCGTGTTGGTCTTCTTCGTCGGCTTCATGGGTTCGCTCACCGTTTATTTGGCCAAGTGGGGCGTGTCGGAAACGCCGGCCATCTCCAAAGCCAACCGCGAGCCGGCCTATTTGTTCGTCTATGCTCCCACTTCCTTCGGCTGGCGCACGCTGCTTTTGGAAGGAGCCACAGTCGATGGACAGAAGGTTGTGGAAAACGGCGAGATCCAGCAGACCGTGTACGACAACTATTTCGGCGATTCCGCTCAGTCACCGGATCGCCTGCATCTCTGGAATAAGATCGGCGCATTCCTCGTTGCCATCTGGATGGGGATGGTCTTCTTGTTGTTGCTCGGATTCGGCTACAGCTATTTCTGGAGCGCCAGCACCATCATTTATCTGCTCATGCGCCACCACGTCGATGCGGCGGAGATGGACGAGGTGTATCTGGAGGAAGACGACAACGATGGACCCTATGGCGGACATTTCACGCCGCCGGTTGCTCCCGCCGCTTCAGAAAGCAAATCGACCTCGGCGCTGACGATGGTTGAACCGCCCACCTTGCGCACACCTCCGCCCGTCGCCGCGCCGACTCCAGAATCCGCCCCGGCGGTTCCCCCCGCGCCCTCCTCGTCTTCGACTCCACCCGAAGCGGAGGTGTCCGAGTCACCGATACCGCCCAAACAAGAGCGTAGCGAAATCTAAAGGAGTTCGTCGGGTGGGGCTTGCACGACGAGACCCACCCGACAAATTGCCCTCTACAACGGAATCTCTATGCCGCGACCGATCCTCTTGTATTCCGGCGGATGGTCCGAAACTCCCTTGGAAGAGTTGGCCTCCCAAGTCGCCGAATGGGGTTATCAGGGCTTAGAGCTATGTTGTTGGGGCGATCATCTCGAAGTGCAGCGCGCCCTCAGCGACGACGACTACGCGCCGCAAAAACTGGCTCTGATGAATCGTCTTGAACTGATCGCGCCGGTCGTGAGCGCGCACCGGGTCAGCACGGCGGTTTGCGATGTCATCGACGAACGCCATCGCTCGCTCGTTCCCGATTACGTCTGGGGCGACGGCGATCCCGAAGGCGTGCGGGAACGGGCTGTGCAAGAGATGCTCGACACGGCGCGCGCCGCCCAGAAACTCGGTGTCGGCGTCCTAAGCGGGTTCTCCGGCTCGCCGATCTGGTCTTACGTCGCGGGCTATCCGGCTCCCAACAACGCCATCGTCGAAGAAGCGCTGCGCGACTTCGCCCACCGTTGGAATCCCATTCTCGATATGTGTCAAGAATGCGGTCTCAAATATGCCTTTGAGGTCCATCCCGGCCAAATCGCCTTCGACCTGTACAGCGCCGAGCGCGTTCTCGATGCGATTCACGGACGCGAGGAGTTCGGATTCACCTTCGATGCCAGCCATTTGCATTGGATCGGCGTCGATCCGGTCGAGTTTCTGCGTCGCTTCCGCGACCGCATCTTCCACGTCCACATCAAGGACATGACGATCCATCTCAACGGCCGCACGAGTCTCCTCGGATCGTATCTTCCCTACGGCGATCCGCGTCGAGGATGGCAACCGCGCTCGCCGGGGCGCGGCGGCATCGACTGGGAGTCCATCGTGCGCGCACTCAACGAGATCGGCTACGAGGGACCGCTCACCGTCGAATGGAAAGACCCCGACCTGAACCCGGCGTTCGGCGCGGCCGAGGCGTGCCAATTCCTCAAACGGCTCGACTTCGAGCCTGCTCCACGCCGCGACGAACAGGCATTTCGTTAAGAGCCTGAAACGGAAGCGACGGCAAGAATAACCGTCGGTTACGCTTGCGGCTCCGAGAGATCAATCAATCGATTTTCCCCGCGGTAAGATGTTCCGAAGATTCCACTTCTCCCTGATACAACGGTTCGGCTTGAGCAATCTCGTCGCTTTCGCCGATTGGATTGCTCCGACCGCTTGCCTTTTGCCGAATCTTAGACAGCGGAGATGAGTCCAGACGCCGAACGAGGGAAACGCGAGATGAAACCGACCCTGGCCGCCCTCCTGATCCTGATATTGACAACGAGTCTGTCATCCGCGGCGGAAGACAACGGGACGAGCAAGGTCGTCCCGATGGGAGCGTGTTCCCCATGTTCCCGTTGTCGCACCCATCGAGATTGTTCCGGTTGCGGCAACGGTTGTCAAAGGCAGGGTTCTCTGTTGCACAAGCTCTTGGCCTGGGCCACTTATCGGCCCAAGGAACACGTTTGCTCTTGCATGGATTGGTGTGCCAGTTGCCGATATAAAGGTTTAGTGCCGCCTTATCTCTACTTTCAGAATCCGCAATGCGTCGAAGGCAGCGGCATCGCGCCGACCTTCTCGAACTCCTGTTCGCGCAGCTGCCAAAGCTGTGCCCACCCCTGAAATCTACCGAGCGTCTTCACCCTCGTCACGACAGACCCTGGACTCGTTCCGGGGTCTGTTCGTTTTCGCATTCGCTTGTAACCGGCGAAACGGCTACATAAGCTGCAAGGTAATGCCCGCGCTCAGAGAGGAACCGATGGATGCCATACCGGAACCGGCGCGCACCGAAGATTGGGGACCGGCCTTCCGCCTCCTGTTCCATTATCTTCCCGACGAGGAACGCGAGCGCCGCTGCGCCAACGCCCTACACCTGCTTCAGCGTGGCGAACTCGATCCGGGAGGAATCTTCGTTTTGCGCGGTTGCACGGAATTACTCGGCGCAATCGTCTGTCTGAAGGTACCAGGACGCAGCGCGCTGGTGTGGCCGCCCGGCGTCGTCAACGAGCATCGCACCGAGTGGGAAGACGCCCTGCTGCGTCATGCTACCTCTTGGCTGCGGCGAGGCGGCGTCCAGCTGGCGCAAACGCTGCTTGAACCCAACGAGCATTTCCTCGCCGCCTCGCTGTTGCGGAACGAATTCACCGAGGTGACGCGCTTGTTCTACCTGCGCCACAATCTGAACTTGCCCCTGCACAGTCTGCATCTACCCGCGCGCTTGGCGTTTCAATCCTACAACGACGACGAGACGTTTCGCCACACCCTGACTCGGACGTATGAAGGTACGCTAGATTGTCCAGAAATCAACGGCGTCCGCACTATCGACGACGTGGTGGCGGGCCATCGCGCGCAGGGCGCATTTTATCCAGAGCGCTGGTGGCTGGCGTGCGAAGGGAAGACGCCGGTGGGTGTGCTGTTGATGACCGAGATGCCGGACAGTGGCGAATGGGAACTGGCTTACATGGGTGTTATCCCGGAGGCGAGGAGATGCGGCATGGGGAGCGAGATTTTACTCTACGCACTGTGCGCCGCCCGCGCCGCCGATGTCCCCGCCGTCACGCTGTCCGTCGATGCCCGCAACGAACCGGCTCGGAAGCTGTATGAGGCGATGGGTTTTGAAGCCTACGATGGCCGCCTCGTCTATCTGGCGATCTGGCCGTAACCAAGCTCACCGCTGACTCGGCGAAAATGGCCTGTTTTGGTAGACATTCGGTTAACCAGTCCTCGATTGCCACAAACCCGACTCAAAGCGCCCAGATCCACAGAAACAGTTAGACTTACGGCAACTCAGACGGGTTAACCGAATGTTTCCTACAAGGCAATCTCTGCTCCTCGTCCCATCAGAGCCGATTGATTCTCGCGGACTCACCTTGAGCCGAAGTGCGACTTGACCTGCCCCGCTGGATGGCTACGCTGACAAGATGCCCCAAAAGGTCATCCAGGCTCACGAGAAGATCATGTCCTCCGTTCTTGCCAATCAGCCGGACGTTCGCGGACGGTTCGGTCCCTATGGTGGACGCTACGTCCCCGAAACGCTTATGGCCGCCCTGGCCCAGCTCGACGACGAGTACGCTAAAGCCCGCGCCGACGACAGGTTCCAGAGCGAGTTCGAGCATTATCTGAAAACCTACGTTGGTCGGCCGTCGATGCTGTACTTCGCCGAACGTCTGACCGAGGAAGCCGGCGGCGCGCGCATCTTTCTCAAGCGTGAGGATATGAATCATACCGGAGCGCATAAGATCAATAATTGCATCGGGCAGGCGCTTTTGGCCAAGCGCATGGGCAAACCGCGCATCATCGCCGAGACTGGCGCGGGGCAGCACGGCGTCGCCAGTGCCACGGCGGCAGCCCTGTTCGGCATGTCGTGCCAAGTGTACATGGGCGAGGAGGACGTCCGGCGGCAGCAGCTCAACGTTTTCAAAATGAAAGCGCTGGGAGCCACGGTGACGCCGGTGACCAGCGGTAGCCGTACTTTGCGCGACGCCACCAACGAAGCGATGCGCGACTGGATGGCCAGCGTGGCCCACACTCATTACATCATCGGCAGCGTTGTCGGGCCGCATCCGTTTCCGAGGATCGTGCGCGATTTTCAGTCCGTCATCGGCCGCGAGGCACGCGAACAGTGTTTGGAGCAACTCGGTCGCCTGCCGGATACAGTCGTGGCCAGTGTCGGTGGCGGAAGCAATGCGGCGGGCATGTTTTATGCCTTCCTCGACGATGCCCAGGTCGAACTCGTCGGAGTTGAGGCGGCGGGACGCGGCGAAGGCTTGGGCCAACATGCCGCCACGCTCAGCCACGGCAAGCCGGGCGTGCTGCACGGCACGTTCAGCTATGTGCTGCAAGACAGCGACGGGCAGACGGCCGCAGTGCATTCAATCTCGGCGGGTCTCGATTATCCCGGCGTGGGGCCGGAACATAGCTTCTGGAAAGACACGGGGCGAGTGCGCTATACGCAAGTCGGCGACGAAGAGGCGTTGCGGATGTTCTCGACCTGTTCGCGTCTGGAAGGCGTGTTGCCGGCGCTCGAGACAGCGCACGCCGTCGCCGAGGGTATGCGCCTCGCTTCTCAGCGCGGCCGCCAGGACGCGGTGTTGATCTGTTTCTCCGGACGCGGCGACAAGGATTGTTACGAAGTGGCGCGCTTGCAAGGCGAGGAAATTGGATCCTTATAACCATGAATCCCATCGATGCGCTTTTTCAGAGACTTCGCGCTCACGGACGCAAGGCGTTCATGCCCTTTCTCACGGCGGGCGATCCCGACCTCGCCGCCACGAGCCGCTTTGCCGCCGCGCTGGCCGAATGCGGAGCGGACCTGTTGGAGATCGGCTTTCCCTACAGCGATCCCATCGCGGACGGCCCGGTGATTCAGGCATCGTACACGCGCGCGCTGGAGCGCGGTGCGCGCGTCGAAAACATCTTCGAGACTTTTAGTCATTTTCCGGTCCACAATATCCCTCTTGTGGCGATGGCGTCGTACAGCCTCATCCATCGACTCGGTGCCGAGACGTTTTTGGACCGGGCGGCGCAATCCGGTTTCAGCGGTGCCATCGTGCCCGATCTGCCGTTCGAGGAGTCCGAGCCGCTTAGCCGTCTGGCCGCCGCGCGCGATTTCAAGTTGATTCATCTCGTCGCGCCGACGACGCCCCGCGAACGGGCGCGGGCCATCGCCCAGCGTTCGACCGGCTTTCTCTACTGCGTCAGCGTGGCCGGCATCACCGGCGAACGCGATCGACTGCCGACAGAGTTGATCGATCAACTCGCCTGGCTGCGCGGTCAAACGGACATCCCCTTGTGCGTCGGATTCGGCGTCAGCAAGCCGGAACACGTCCGCACACTGCGCGAAGTTGCCGACGGTGTTATCGTCGGCAGCGCCTTCGTTCGTCTTATGGCGAACGACGATCCACAATCGCTCGACGCCGTCAAGAGTTTGGCGCGATCACTGATCGAGGTTCTGTAGTCGAGGGCATCTATCAATCTCGCTCCACGGAGCGGTGGCACATGCGTTCCCATGCAGAGTCGAAGCTCTGGGTTTGGCAAGCGTCGGCGTTAAACGATTGGACGATTATTTCACTCTGGCTTGCAAGGCGACTCCCGATCTGGCGCACATCCGCACGCCCATGCTGTACGAGCCTGACCCCGCTTCTCTTCTGAAGTTCTACCACGAACGGGCTTCGGAGCCGGTCGAAGACTTCTCCCAAAGATTCTCATCTCGTCTCGACAGATCCAGTTCTCGGTCATTTTCTCGAAGCCCGATTTATGTTGGAGGTGTGTATCGTCCAGGGGATTTCGCCGCGACGGCGAGGACAAGAGCAAGAAGTGTGCGGGGCACACGATCTTATCTCTCCCGGCCAAGCCGGGTAGGAGTTAGCACCAGCATCGCCCTTGCGGGAGACCGGTTGCTGTGGCGTCACAGGGCCTGATCCCTCAGCCACTCTGGATAAGATACCCACCAACTTGTGAGAAATAAATGATAAGACATCACGCCGCCGGAGGCAATGGCGGCGCGGAGTTTCGGAGTTTTTATGCGATTCTCGCCGCCAAGGATGGTAAAATCCCTTCACGGCGACGATCTGGGGGCTACTTTGCAATAAAAAGTCCATCGAAGGAGTACGCAATGTCGCATATCGACTGGCTAGGGGTAAAAGTAATCGGCATCGTCTTTGTAAGCGTTTTTGTGTTGGCGGTATTCCGATCAACCTGGAGTTTCGAGCGGAATACCGCGCAGTATCGAAAATACATCAAACTGGAAGAGGAACGCCTCAACCGAACGGACGCCTTGCTTACGAGGCAAGAACAATTGCTCGAACGCATGGAAGCTCTCATCGAAAAGTTAGCAACGGAGAGGGGATTGATTTCGACCAACAGGCTGGGAATAACCGAACGACCGACAAAAGCGTGATCGGTTGATTCTGGAGCAGTGCCTCATCCGTTGCCAACGACCTTTTTCCATGTTATAATGTACGCAAGTATATGGAGAGAACCCATGCCGGACGGAATCAACTTGGATTCGTTTCGCCTCGATTATTCCTCGCGGCAATTGGGATCGACCTTGCTCATCCACGCGGATTGTTTGGAGTGGATGGAACGTATTCCCGCCAACAGCTTTCACGCCATCGTCACCGATCCTCCTTACGGAGTGAAGGAATACGACTTCGATCAGCTGACGAAACGCACCAACGGCAAAGGCGGCATTTGGCGTATTCCTCCTTCCTTTGACGGGCATACGCGCTCACCTCTTCCGCGTTTCACCGCACTCAACTCGAAAGAACGCGAACAACTGCGGCAATTTTTCTTCGCCTGGGGGAAACTCGCGGTGCGCATCTTGCGCCCTGGAGGACATCTGTTCCTGGCCGGCAACGCTTTTCTGTCGCAATTCGTCTTTTCCGCCGTCGTCGAAGGTGGATTCGAGTTTCGTGGAGAGATCATCCGTCTGGTTCGGACTCTTCGTGGCGGCGACCGTCCTAAGAACGCCGAAGAGGAGTTCCCGGAGGTATCCTCTCTGCCGCGCGGCTGCTATGAACCGTGGGGCCTATTCCGCAAGCCGATGCCGCCCGGAATGAAAGTGAGCGATTGTCTCCGCCAATACCAGACGGGAGGATTGCGCCGCCGGACTAACGGATTGCCCTTTGAGGATGTCCTCGAAAGCGAACGCACCTCGAAAGCGGAGCGCGGGATTGCCAACCATCCTAGCCTCAAGCCGCAATCGTTCCTCCGTCAACTCGTCCACGCCGCCCTACCTCTCGGAGTCGGAATCATTGCCGATCCATTCATGGGGTCGGGATCGACCCTCGCTGCGGCGGAGGCTCTCGGCTTGGCAAGTGTCGGCGTCGAACGAATGCCGGAGTATTTCACCTTGGCTTGCCAAGCGGTTCCCGAACTGGCACGCATCCGCACACCTATGCTGAATAAGCCCGAACCTCTTCTCTTCTGATATTTCCTCAACGAGTTATCAGACAAAGATTCCGAAATATCTACGTTTCATCACGGTAGACCCAATTCTGCGTCATTTTCTCGAACCCCGATTTCGTCACGCTCGCGGTGATAGTCCGTCGACTTTGGCCGCTTCTTCCGGAAAAACTCCAATCGGCCAAAGTAAGTTGGCCTAAAAAGACGGACTGGAAGCGGAACGGAATGGGCGGAATGTTTTT
>JAKBCS010000111.1 GCA_021807595.1 Planctomycetota bacterium
GGCTAAAACTGCAACCCAACGATGTCGTCCGAGTGCCGCGCTTCGACAAACCCGGACGCATCGTTCGCGTCGATTTCAAACGCAACCTCGCCCTCGTCAGCATCGGCATCGGCCAGTGGGAAGTGCCCCTTGAGGAAGTATTTCCCGCAACAATCGATTGACCTCCGAAAGTATCGAGGCGGTTAGGTCGCCAGTTGTGGCGGGGGAACCTGGGCGCGGTCGGATAGGCCCTGATGGATCTTGTTGCCGTTCACTTCCAGCGTGAAATACTCGGCGTCGGCGGGCATCTCGAACTCCAAGAAAGCAGACATTCCCATATCTGAATAGTCCTTAATCGTCTGGCCGCGCGGATCGAGGATGCGTCCGTTGTCGGCGATGCGCGCGTTTTTATCCACGACCTCGGCGAAGATTTCTTGAAGCACGCGCATCTCGGAGGCCAGCTTGTGGTCCCACAAGTCGATAGATGTTCCCGTATCGAGATCGTCTAGCTCTTCCATTTGCTCTTCGTTGACGCTGGGGCCGACGCCGATGAGGACGAACTTCAGCGGATTGCGCCGCCGGGCGGCGATGTCGCGGGCCAGCTGCGTGCTGTATTCCTTCACCGCTTCCAGATCGTGCAATTCGCCGTCGGTGATGAAGACGTAAAAACCCCACGGAGCATCCTTGAAGCGCTCGACGAAGTATTTCACTGCTGGGACGAGTTGGGTTCCCGTGCCGAAGTCTTGAGGCGGACCGAAGACGTGGCGTTCGGCCTCGTCGGCACGCAGGTCGCCGATTTCCTCGATCCGGCTACCACTCGGACCCACCGCCCAATAAATGCACGTCGTCCCACCGTCGGCGTCGATCTTGCGCGCGAGATACGAACAGACTTTTTGCGCCACAGGCGTGACTTCGTTGTGCGGCTGTTTCTTCGTCCCAAACAACGAGGCGAGAAACCCCCCTTCGCCCTCTCCGACTCCGTAGAGTTTGGCCATCGAGCCGGAGCCGTCCAAGGCGATGCCGGTTTGCGCGCCCTCCTTATGAGGCTCCATCAAAATGGTGGCCACGACACGGACCTTGCCGCCCGGCGCGGGGTGGACATTCACCTCGCCGAACGGTTCGACGACTTTCTTGAGTTGCGACATGGAAAGACTCCGATGGCCTCTAAAATCGGTTCGTTGGAAGTAGGACAGTTACTCGTCCTTGGATTGCGGGTCGTTTTCGAGGACCAAGTCGATGCCGCGCCATTCGGCGTTCGGATCGTCCACTTCTTCCGGCTCGACTTTGGCGGCAGGCTTGGCCTCCGCGGATGGAGAGATTGTTCGCGCCCGATCGCTCAGCGGCTGTTGGACGCGCGCGCCGTTCACTTCCAGAGTAAAATACACCGACTCCGCGGGCAATTCAAACTCCAAGAACGCCGGCATCCCCGTCTCGCCAAAGTCCTTGACGACGTTGCCTTGTCCATCGAGAATACGTCCATTGTCGGCGATGCGCGCGTTGCGATCCACCACTTCGGCAAAGATTTCCTCCAAGACGCGCATCTCGGCAGCCAATTTGTGATCCCACAGATCGACGGATGTGCCGCTATCCAGGTCGTCTAACTCCTCCATTTGCGACTCGTTGACGCTCGAACCGACGCCAATGAGGATGAACTTCAGGGGATTGCGGCGATGGGCGGCGATGTCGCGGGCCAGTTGCACGCTGTATGCCTTGACCTCGTCGAGATCGTGCAATTCACCGTCGGTGATGAAGACGTAGAAACCCCACGGTGCGGAGCGGAAGCGTTCGACGAAATAGCGGACGGCGGGGAGCAGTCGGGTGCCGGTGCCGAAGTCGGTCGGCGGCCCGAACACATGCCGTTCCGCTTGGTCCGCCGTCAGATCGCCCACTTCTTGAATGCCGCCACCGTTCTCGCCAACCGCCCAGTAAATGCACGTCGTCCCGCCATCGGCATCGATCTTGCGCGCCAAGTAAGCGCACAGATTCTGAGCGATGGGCGTGATTTCGTTGGTCAGTTTTTTGGGACCGCCGAAGATGGGCGAGAGGATGCGGCTGCCGTCCTCGACGCCGTAGAGTTTGCTCATGGAACCGGAGCCGTCCAGCGCGATGCCGGTCTGCGCTCCTTCTTTATGCGGCTCCATCAAAATGGTGGCCACGATGCGAACCTTACCGCCCGGCGCAGGATAGACGTTCACTTCGCCGAACGGATCCACTACTTGCTTGAGTTGCGCCACGATGACCTCGCCATAAATCGGGTGACTCTGATTGGTAGTTCGCCGAACGCCGCAAGTTATTTTATAGCTTCCCACTCCAAAGCGTTATCGGCAACGGAAAGACGATTCTCAACCGCGACATATCGGCGGGTGGTATCGAAGCGGCTCGCAACCGGATTCCGATTTGGCCGAACCCCAAACGCCGCAGTCGGGTTAGCGTCTGTTCGTCCAGGTCGGATTGCCGTACTTCGCGGCGACCAAGTGGCTCACGGTTTGAGTGGACCAGTCCGATAGGAGTTCGTGCGTTCCCCAAACGCTTCGTAGCCGGCGCTCGATCTCATCTTTTTCCAGCGGTAGATTGCACACAAATTCGAGATGTTCCCGCCCAGCGCGATACTCCGGTTGGAGCGGCGGTTCGTGGAGATAGCGAGAAATCGACGGCAAATCGAAGTCGTGGAGCAAGGTGCCGTGATGGAGGAGAAACGCCCGTTTGCGCTGCTGCGCCGTCCCGGAGAACTTGCGTCCCGAGAGAATCAAGTCGCTTATGCCCGCTCGTTCGACGGCACCGATCCCCTCTCCTAACGCCTCGCCGATGCGACCGAGGACGAAGCGATAGGACGATCCAATTTGTGCCAATTCCGGATCGCGTTGATAGGATAAGACGAGGGTATAGATCAGACAGCCTCTACCGAGCAACACGGTGCCGCCACCGCTGGACCGCCGCGCGATCGGCACCGCTTCCGCGCGGCAAACCTCTTCGCGAACGTCGTCGGCGAGTTTGCTGCCCGAACCAAGGACAACGGCCGGCGTGGGCCAATGCCAAATGCGCAGCACTTCGCCGCCCTCGCCGGACTCTGCTGCCAGCAATAACGCCTCGTCCAGCGCCAGGTTCTCGGCCAGCGATGGCAAGGTCAAATGGAGAAGGCGCATGGCTCTCGCTTCATCCCACTGCGCCGGTGAACAACGACTGAATCACCTGGCCGCGATTGAGCTGCACCGGGCGGTTCTGGCGGTCGCGCACCTCCGAGGCGGGATCGACACCGAGAACGTGATAGACCGTCGCTCCAATGTCGTCCGGCGAATACGGCGTCGTGGCCGGATAGGCACCGATCTTGTCCGATTTGCCGATAACCTGCCCGCCTTGCACCCCGGCTCCCGCGAAGATGCCGGAGAAACAGGGTGCCCAGTGATCGCGTCCGGCATTGCTGATCTTCGGAGTGCGGCCGAACTCGCCCAGCACCATCACCAGTGTCTCGGACAGCAGACCCGTAGCGTCCAAATCGTCCAACAGAGCGGCGACGCCCTGATCCAAGGGAGGCAGCAAACGATTCTTCAACGTCGGGAAGATGTTGCCGTGATTGTCCCAATTCTGCACGCGCCCCATGTTGGCTTGTACGACCGGCACGCCCGCTTGGACCAGTCGCCGAGCCAACAACAGCGATTGCCCGAAGGCGTGACGCCCATAGCGATCGCGGACGGCGACCGGCTCGCTATCCAACTCGAAGGCGCGAGCAATTTTGCCGGAGGTCAATACCGAGAACGCTAACTCCTGTTGATCGCTCAGACGGCGACACTCGGCCAATTCCTCGAACTGTTTCTGCTGCCGATCGACCGAGGCGAGCAAGGCACGCCGATCCCGCAGCCGTTCGATTTCCAGTCCGGGTGCGAGGCTGACGCTGTCCACGCGAAAATCGGCGGCGTTGGGATCCTTGCTGATTTGCCACGGATCGTATTTCGGTCCCAGGAATCCGGCGTGCTGTCCGGGCCAGGTCAACGGTCCTTCCATGAGAAAGGTCGGTAAGTTGACGCCGCTGGGGATGCCGTCGCGGCGAGGTTTTAGATAGTTGAGAGCCGAAGAGTAAGAAGGCCAATCGTCGCGCGAGGCCACCTTATCGAAGAACGCGCCCGGCTGCTTGTAACCCGTGAGGACATGGTGCGTCGCCACCAGATGATTGTTCTCGCGGTGAGCCAGTGAGCGCACCACGGCGTACTTATCCGAGCGGGCGGCGAGTCGCGGGAGGTGTTCGCAAATTCGCAGGTCCGGCGTTTTGGTTGTCAGCGTCTTGAACTCGCCGCGCACCTCCGGTGGGGCATCGGGCTTGAGATCGAGCGTATCGAGATGGCTGGGCGCGCCCGTCTGAAAAACAAGAATGACGGACTTGGCCTTGCGAGACGAACGCTCACTCGACGCCGTGGCCGAACGCGCGGCCGAACCCAGCAGCGTCGGCAAACTAAGCCCAAGCAAGCCGCTGTAGCCGACTTGCAGCAATTCGCGGCGCGTCAATCCTCGCGTATGACGATGGGTGTGATTCACCGTTTTTTCCTTCCAAACCAAGGTGGGAAGCGATCGGTAGGACGATACCATTAGAGCATGCACTGGCAGACTTGGGAAGAGTGATTCTCACCGCAAGGGGCGAAAAAGACGCCGAGCGAGTAGCGTAGGGGAGGGCATATCCCTTTCCTTACGCTGCTCGCTCGGATGAGACATTGTCCATTCTTTTTTAGTGGTGATGGCCCAGATCGGTGGCCGTTACCACGCCGCCGGGAGCGGAGCCGTGTCCGTGACCGGCATCCGGCGTGATCGGGATCGGCTCGGCCGCCAACTCGGCTTCGAAGTCGATTTCCGGCGGCGCGCCGTCTTGTACCCACATGCTGTACAACACCGGCAGAACGAAGCGGGAGAGCAAGGTGGAACACACCAAGCCGCCGATGACGGCTCGCGCCAAGGGCACGTTGGCTTCGCTACCTCGCTCCAACCCTAGCGCCATGGGGATCAAGTCGATGAAACAGGCAAAGAACGTCATCAGAATGGGTCTAAAACGAATCGTTGCCGCCCGAATGATGGAATCCTTGGCCGTCAAGTTGTGCAAGGCGCGCTGTTCGTCGGCGAACGACACCATCAACACGCCGGTGTTCACCTCGATACCCACGAGGAAGATGGCACCCATTTCCGACTGCACGTTCAAGGACGTGCCGGTCAGATAGAGCATGAAGACCACGCCGATCAAACCCAGCGGCACGGTAAACATGATGATGAATGGCCCGACCCACGATCGGAACAAGGCTACTTGCAACAAGTAAACCAGAACGACCGCGCCAGCAAGCCCTTTGGCCAGGTTGACGAGCGATTCATTCATGCGCTCATATTCGCCGCGCATTTGCCAGCGCATGCCTTCGGTGATCGAGTAGGCGTTGGATTCGTCCTTTACCTCTTTCGCCGTGCCGTCGCGGGCAACTTCCCAGTGCCAACCGTCGCGCGGGGGTTTGTCTTGATAGGTGTCCTTGGCGAGTTTGGTCACTTGAGCCTTGATGGTCTGATCCATTTGGGTGACCCAATGCAAACCGGCGGGAGCCTTCATGGACCTGAGCGCCTCTTCGATGTCGGCGGCAACGTGGCCGATGTCGCGTTCCTCCAGGTTCATTTGGACGTTGAATACGGGCATGAGGCTATCGTGGGCGATTTCCACCGCCCCGTCGTTGCGTTCGAATTGGGCAAGGCTCGAAAGTTTGATGGGCGTTTTCTGATTGGTGCCGCGCGCCTCGACGTTGAGCAAATCGTCGATATTCATACTCGGATATTCCGGATACTGCACGGCCACGAAATACTGATTGCCTGTTTTCACATCGACCCAGAAGTTTCGGTCGATGGAGATACTGGAGTTCATCGCCGAGACGGCCTGGTTGATGACATCGGCGGGAGTTAATCCGACTTCCGCAGCCTTGGGACGATCGACGTTGATGAACAGATAGGGCGCGTCGAGCCGTTGCAAAACGCGGGGATCGACAACCCCCTTGATTGTGGAAACACGATTGCGGATCTGCTTGGCCAATTCCAACGTGCCGCGCCGCGACCCACCGGAAACCTGGAGGTCAATGGGGGACGAGGCACCGCTGTTCAGAGCGTTCGAAACCATGCCGCCGGTATCGAAGCTGACACGGATGTCGGCGAACTTGCTATCCTTGGCCATGGCGTGCCGCATCAAAATGGCATATTCTTGAGCGCTCTTGGTCCGTTCCTCTTTCAGCTGAATGCGAATGATGACGTCCTGCTGGCCGGAGTTGGCCGTATATGCCGCCGACCAATCGGGATCGATACCCAATTCGCTGACGACCATTTCCATTTCCCTCGGCGGTATCACGTCCTTGATGAATCGCTCGAAATCGGCCAACCGTCTCTCGGTGGCGTCCAGACGGAGATTCGAGGGAGCGCGGAAATAAACGGTGATCTGGCCGGCGTCCACCTGAGGGAAGAACTCGCGCCGCACATACGGTACCAATATGCCGGCCAACGCGACGAGAATCATGACGAAGCCAAGGAATTTAAACTTGTGCTTAATCATACGGTTCAACTGAATCTCGTAGGATTGATTGGCGCGATCCAGATAGGCTTCAAACCAATGGTGGAAGCGGGCGAACCACCCCATCGATTCGTGGTCGGCATGTCCGCCGCGGTGTTCGTCGGGCAGGAACTTGGCGCACATCATGGGCACGAAGGTACGCGACAACAGGAAGGAACTGAACATGGCAAAGGTGACGGAGAGCGCCAACGGGCGGAACAAGAAGCCGCCCATGCCCGGCTGCAAGGCGACGGGAGCCAACACGATGTTCGTGGTAAACGTGGCCACCAACACCGGCACCATAACCTCGGCGCAACCGTCGAGAGCGGCCCGGATGCGCGATTTACCCATGCAGTAGTTGCGGTGGTTATTTTCCAGTTCGACAATGGCGTCGTCGACGAGAGGGCCGATGGCCAAGGCCAAGCCGCCCAGCGTCATGGCGTTGATGGTGTTGCCCGTGATGTACAGGCAGATGATCGATCCCAAGATCGCCAGCGGAATGGACATGGAGGCGATGAGCGTCATGCGCCAGTTACCCAGGAAGATAAGAATCATGATCGACACCAGGATCGCGCCGACCACACCTTCCTGAATGAGGCTGTGAATGGCTTGGCGAACGAAAATTGTCTGATCGATGACGAAGTTCAACTCGGTCTTTCGCGGACATTGATATTCTTGAATATCTTTTAACTTGGCTTTCAAGTCGTCGACGACAGACAAGGAGCTAGCACCGGCTTGGCGGTAGATGGGAACGTAAACCTGGCGCTTACCTTCCCATCCGGTCTCCGCCGTGGCAATACGGACGCGCGAGGTTTGGATGGTGGCCGAGTCCACGATGCTGCCGATATCTTTCAGATAGACTTGATTGCCCGGCACAGGACGAATGGGCATCGTGTCCAACTCTTGGATTCTGTTGGCCATCATGTTGGAGTCGAGCAGCAACTGGTTGTCGCCGAAGTACGCGATGCCGGGCGTAGTCATCATGTTGCTGTTTTTGAGCGCCGTCACCACATCGGTGGCGGAAACATTGCGCGCTTCCATCTCGTTTCGCTTGAGATAGACCAAAATCGTGCGATCCTTGCCGCCGACGACCACGGGAGCGACGCAGCCCTTGACCGCGCCCAAGGCGTTTCGCACTTGAATGCGGGCCACGTCCTTGACGTCGGCTTCGCCCATCGTCGGATTGGCAACGGTGAGAACGCCCAAGGGCATGGTGGCGGTGGGATCGAACGGCAGCACAACAGGAGGCAACGTATTGGGAGGCAACGTGGGCAGTGTGCCCAACGCCAACTGGCCCGTCATGGCCAACGCGCCGCTGGGATCGGTGTCATCGCGGAAGTAGACGCGCACGATGCTCACGCCGGGCACGGACTTCGACGTGACCAACATGGCACCGGGCGATTGGTTGACCCAACGTTCGATGCGATTGGTAATGGTCTTCTCGATCGACGAGGCCGGCATGCCTTGGTAGTAAGTGATGACTTGCACGGCGGGCGATTTGAACACGGGCAGAATGTCGATGGGGATATTCAACAGCGAAATCCCGCCCAGGAAGATGATCATGAAGACGATCGTAGCCACCATGTAGGGGTTACGCAGCGCCGCCTTGATTAACCACATGCCGAAGTTCCTCTCCGAGAGATCGTGAAGCCGCGGGGCCGCGACAACCCCAACGCGCATCGAAAGTACGAAACAAGCAAACTCGCTTGGCATCAACCCTTCGCCCGGAGGCAACCGGTTCCCCCTCGCGGCGAGCGTCGCGCACTAGGTAAGTTTACGCTGCGTTACTAAAAGATGCTACCGCGCTTGAGATTACATTTTCGCTAGGATTGTCTCGAACACCGAGAAACGGGCCAAAGGCGCGCACAGAGATTACTTTTCCGTAAGAATTGACTGCCGAAGCTAAAGATCTCGTAAGGAATGACGCCCGAAGAAGGCATCGGTCGCGCAGTTGTATCGAAAAAACCCGAGGCGACGACCGCCGAGAAGGTTCAGAAAACTCCCAGAGGAGGCCGGATATGAACGAACCGAAGGTGAGCGAAGCGAAGCTCGAAGGCGAATTCGACCGCAACATGGGACTTTTCGACGCCACGATGGTCGTCGTCGGTTCGATGATCGGCTCCGGCATATTCATCGTTCCGGCCAAGATGGCGCGCGAGTTGGGCAGCCCCGGTTGGCTGTTGATCGCTTGGATTATCACCGGACTGTTGACCGTCAGCGCGGCGCTTTCCTACGGCGAACTGGCGGCGATGATGCCGCGTGCGGGAGGTCAATATCTCTATCTGCGCGAGGCGTTTTCGCCGATGGTGGGCTTCCTCTACGGGTGGACACTCTTCCTGGTGATTCAAACCGGCTTTATCGCGGCGGTGGCCGTCGCCTTCGCGCGCTATGTCGGCGTCCTTTGGCCGACCGTCACCGAGTCCAACTATCTGCTCGGTCCCTGGCATATCTCTTCCGGTTACGCCGTATCGCTCTCTACGGCTCAACTCATCGGCATTCTGATGATCGCCGCGTTGACCTCGACAAACATTTGCGGTCTTCGATATGGCAAAATGGTGCAGAATCTGTTTACCGTTGCTAAAACCGGGGCCTTGCTGGGTCTAATCGTCGTTGGCTTCGCGCTGGGTTGGAACGTCGAGGCGGTGCGCGCCAATTTCGGCGCGCTGTGGACGGCCCGCGGGACACTGAGCGATCTCGGCGGTGGCCTGACGGCCGCGTCGTCGTTCGGCCTGTTTGTGGCGTTGTGCGTGTCGCAAACGGGTTCGCTTTTCTCCTCGGATACTTGGAACAACGTTACGTTCACGGCCGGCGAAGTCCGCCAACCGCGCCGCAACCTGCCGCTGTCGTTGCTGCTGGGCACTTCTTCGGTGATCGCCCTCTACCTTTTGGCGAATCTCGCCTACTTAGTGACACTGCCGTTCGCCGACATTCAGCAAGCCGAGAGCGGTCGCGTGGCCACTTTGGCCCTCTCGCGCATCTTTCCCGATTTCGGCGTACCCCTGATGGCGGCGGCGATCGTGATCTCGACATTCGGATGCAACAACGGTCTCATCCTGGCCGGCGCGCGCGCCTACTATGCCATGGCCCGCGATGGCTTGTTCTTCGCGTCCGCAGGCCGTCTCAATGCCGCGCGGGTGCCGGCGTGGGGATTGTTATTGCAAGGCGCGTGGGCGGCACTGCTCATCCTGCCGCGAACCTACAGTGTGAAGGAGGGAAAATACGGCAATCTCTACGACGATCTGCTCGATTACATCATCTCGGCGGCGCTGCTGTTCTACGTCTTGACCATCGCCGGCGTTTATCGCCTCCGCAGAACCCGGCCCCATGCGGATCGCCCCTATCGCGCGTTCGGCTATCCTCTGGTACCGGGTTTCTATCTCGCCGGCGCGACCGCGATCGTTGCCGTCTTGATCTTCTATCGCCCCACGACGACCTGGCCGGGCATGATTATCGTCTTAACGGGACTTCCGGTTTACCGGCTCTGGTCTCATTCCCAATCGCGAGTCGATGCCGTCCGTTCCTAAAAAATGCCTATCGAATCGCATCGTTCCGTCCGTCGATCGAGCGTCCTCTTCAGATTCTGCGATGAATTCGAGTGAACTTCGTCCGACGAGTGAAAAGAACCCGACGATTCCATATCTACCGTCTGCGCGGTTGGGCGAACCGAGCGGGGGATAGGCAAGTAGCCCAAACTGGATAAAGTCGCAGCGACTCTTCGGACGAAGTAATTGTGGCTAATCGCGGTGACGAGTAAAGATGCGACAGCAGTGCAGGCCAGCGGAGTACCGAACCTTTCGATTCGCTGATATTTTCCCAATGTATTTGACTCTCCCTCCGGTCGAGCGGCTTGCGGGGCGCTCGCGGGTCGGAGTTTATCAGGAGCTTCAGACCATGAATCGTGGCAGTCAAACCTTAAGTGTGATGATGGTAGTAATCCTCGGCGTCTGGGGATGTGCGCGGGGGCCTGTGGGGCCAACCGGGCAAGCGGAACGGCTGCGGGCCGTGGAGGCGAAATGTTCCAAACTGGAGGACGATTATCGCGCGGTCGCTGCCGCTCGCGATCAAGCGCGGAAGCAGGTGGCCGCGCTGGAAGCCGAGCGCGCTCGGTTGAATAAAGACCTGGCGGACAAACAAGTCATCCTTCAGGAGCGCGACGATCTGCGCCTGCAAATCTCGACGCGAACCAACGAACGCGACAGTCTACAACAGCGCTGCGACCGCATGAAAAAAGGCCTGCAGAGTCTACTCGGCCAGGACGACGCCCAGTTGACTCCTTCCCTCGCGCCAACCTCAACCCACAGCGCCGTCCCAGTGAAGCTGCCGACGAAGTCGTGAGTTGTCCGTAGCCGGTAGTCAGTCGTCTGTAGTCAGTAGCCTATTAACATATCTACTGACTACCGGCTACTGACTACTGGCTACTTCGCCCGGACTACTTCGCCCTGGCTACCAAGGTTTATTGCTGCGGTCGATGACGGCTTTGCGTTTCAGTTCTTTTTCGATCTTCTCTTTCTCGCGCAAGAAAACGATGTTTCGTAGTTTGTCGCGGATTTCCTTTTGGACCTTGGCGTCGAAGGGAATTGGGCCGGCGTGTTGGCGTTTGACGAGGCGAATGATGTGGAAGCCGTGAGGGAATTCGACGATATCCAGATCGCCCTCCTTCATGTCGAAAAGACGTGGCTCGACTTCGTGCGGAAAGATATCGCCGCGCTTGTTTCCTTTTCCCGCTCCCTTTCGATACGGACCGCTTTCGCCGTTGTCGAATTCGCCGGACAGATAGGCGAAGTCCTCGCCTCGCCGCGTTCGTTCCACGAGCGACTCGGCAAATTGACGGGCGGCGGCGGGCGAAGGGTATCGTCGCGCGTCGATGAAAATGTCCTGCCATTCGACGGTGTCCGGCTGCGTATATTCGTCGCGGTGGTTTTCGTAGTATTCACTGATTTCGCGGTGTCCGATACGGCTAATTTGCGGCTCGATTCGGCTGGCGAGATACTGCTGCGACATATAGTTGCGTTCGAGGAAGCGGCGCATCATTTCGAGCGAGATCCCACTCTTTCGCATCAAGGCGGCGAGGTCTTCTTGACTGGCTAGTTTCCGCTCCTTCAGCGTCGGTTTCAACCATCGCTTATCGACTTCCTCGCTGGCCATCTCTCGAATCTTTTTGAGGAATGCCTCGCCCTGTTTGCCGCCTCGCTCCAGTTTGCTAAAAGCATCTTGTAGGAGAACTTCTCGATTGATGATTTTTTCGAGCGCCGCCTTAAACACCTCCTCGCGTTCTTTCGGCGTTCGTGCCGACGCCAGTTCGGAGACGGCAGCTACCAGCACTTCTTCATCGAGAATCAGTTCGTTGTTGACCACGGCGCGAATGATGGCGCTGGGTCGAGCGTGCGAGGCATCCGCGGGCGGAGCCACGGGCAGGCTGATGAGACGACAAACGGAATTGTCGGTGTTTTCGGGGATCTGCGAACGTACCACTTCCTTATCCGCCGCCGGTCGGATGGCGACGGGGGGCAGAGCAGACGGCGGGGGGTCCGTCAATGCGGATGCTTTGGCGAGACATCCGCTCGCCGTTAAAGCCATCGGAATCCAACCCCACGCCAACCGTTCGCGCCACGTCATCGGCCGATCCTCCCAACGTACCCTGGGATCACACTCGTTGAAGGCGGCGAAGTATAATCGAGATGGCGCAAGGTGCAAGAGGAAAAGTGGATCGAATGGACGAACGGAAGGGACACTGGAGAAGCGCCAAATCAAAGTGGGCACGAACGACCTCCGCGGTGCGCGCCACAAGACGCCGGAGACGGGATGCGGATCGTCCGGAGGTGCGTTCCCACGCAGGAGCGCGGGAACGAGGAGCGATTTCTCGTTTTCATGCTCCTCGCGGGAACGAGCGGAGGAGGGGGAAACCCGCGCGGAATTCAGCTTTGCAAGCGGTGTCTGTCGGTTATAATGAACGCATTCTCATTTCCTTTTTCCGAGAGGTCATTGCTATGTGCAAGCGATCGTTCTGTGCGCGCTTGGCAATCGTCTTTGCGGCGAGCGCGCTGCTCGCCGCCTGTGGTTGTCGCACCTCCATCGACACGCCCCCAAGCGTTCCCGAAATAGAGGAACCCACGGGACCGCCGTTGTTCCGCGATGTGACCGTGGACTCCGGCATTAACTTCACCTATCGCAACGGCGAAGAGGCCGAGCATTTCGCCATCCTCGAATCGCTCGGCGGCGGCTTGGCCGTCCTCGACTTCGACAACGACGGCTCGCTCGACCTGTTCCTTCCCGGCGGCGGATTTTTCGACGGGCCGAAAAAACAACAGATCAAAGGTTATCCGTGCCGTCTCTATCGCAATCTCGGCGGATTCCGCTTCGAGGATGTCACCGCCAAAATGGGTCTCGATAAGATCGACTTTTATACGCACGGCGCGGCGGCAACCGACTACGACAACGACGGTTGGCCCGATCTGCTCGTCACCGGCTGGCATCATCTCGCTCTGTTTCACAACGTCCCCGTCGATGCCAAAGACCCCAGCAAAGGCCGCAAGTTTGTGGAAGTCAGCAAGGAAGCCGGCATGCCCGACGGCTTGTGGACCACCAGCGCCGCCTGGGGCGATGTGGACGGCGACGGTTACGCCGATCTCTATGTATGCCAATACGTCGATTGGTCGTTCGAACCGGGGCACCATCCACTCAACTGCAACTACGACGGCCACACCCGCGATGTCTGCCCGCCCAAGAATTTCAAGGGGCTGGAACACAAGCTGTTTCGCAACCTCGGCAACGGCAAGTTCGAGGACGTCAGCAAGGCGGCGGGTCTGCGCGTCTCCCGAACCGAGGCCGAGTACGAACAACTAACGTGGCTGTCGCCGCGCGCCCGCGATCGCCTCAAGCGCGACGTGAGCGAAAGCGAGACGCGATACGGCAAGGGGCTGGGCGTGGTGATGGTCGATGTCAACGGCGACGGCAAGCCGGACATTTACGTCGCCAACGATACCGTCGATAACTTCCTCTACATCAACCGTTCGACCAAGCCCGGCGAGGTTCGCTTCGAGGAAATGGGCATGGCCAGCGGCACGGCGCGCGACGATCAGGGCTCGCCCAACGGCAGCATGGGCGTCGGCGTCACCGATTTCAACCGCTCCGGCAAACCGTCGATCTGGGTGGCCAACTACGAAAACGAACTGCACGCCCTGTATCGCAACGATTCGACGAAAGACCGCATCGTGTTCACCTTCTACACCGCACCCGTAGGCTTGGCAGTGTTTGGCCGCAAGACGGTCGGCTGGGGCACCGGCTTCTTCGACATCGAACATCGCGGAGCGGAGGATCTCTTCCTCTTCGCCGGACATGCCATCCGCGCGCCGCACCAGGCTCCACGCGCCCAGCTGCCGATTCTGGCTCGCAACGTCAACGGCAAGTTCAAGGACATCGGCAAACGGGGCGGCTCCTACTTCACCTCGCCGCACATCGCGCGCGGCGCGGTCTACGCCGACTTCGACAACGATGGCCGCGTCGAAATTGCCGCCATCAACACCAACGAGCCGGCCGCCCTCCTCCACAATCAGGCCGACACCCAGGGACGCCATTGGATCGGCCTGAAATTGGCCGGCAAGGATCGCCGCGATGTGGTCGGCACTCGCATCGTTCTGGAGACGGCGGGGATCAAGCAGACGCGCTTCGCCTACGGCGGCGGCAGCTACGCCTCATCGTCCGACCGCCGATTTGTCTTCGGTTTGGACGATGCGAAAGCCATCGATCGCTTGACGGTCATTTGGCCGGATCAAAAGGAGCAGACGTTCCCCGGCCTGGAACTCGACCGCTACTATCTCCTCACGCAAGGCAACGACAAGGCCGAACCGCTGTACCGCCAAACGAAGAAATAGGTTCCAAGTTTGGACCCTGTCCCAAAAGCCCCTCTCCCCCGAGTCCAGGGGCGAGGGGAGCTTCTGAGATAGTCTCTAACTCGGCTCCACGGTCGTCGCGGGCGGGTTCCACGGTCGGCGCTCTCATTTCACGAACGACCATCAAGGCGAGGGCACCGCCGAGAAGGAGAAGCAAGACGCATTTAAACAGAAACACGCGGCGTTGGAAGCGTCGTTCCAGGCGCGGATCGTATTGGATGCGCTTCAGAAACTCGACGCGGCGGGCGATGCTGGCGTGTTGCCACGATTGCAGAAAGCCCGGTCGATCGCGGCTGATGCCGTTGAGGAAAGCCACTTTCTCCAAAGCCTGGATGAAGGTCTCGATGCCGGTCGGACACAAGCCTTGACCCCGCCGGGCGAGATCGTCTTCGCCGTCGTGCCCTCGGCAATGGGGCGATTCGCAGGAGACGGCACGGCAGCCAAACACGTCGGCTTGGCGTTCGCAGCGCCGCGACAAAAAGCCGAATACCACGAGGATGTAGGCGAGCATGGAAAGCACCGAGACGAAGGCCGACAGCCATTCGACCTGACGTTCGCGCGGCCCAAGCAACTCGAAACCCGAAAACGAACCGAGCAACTCGGTCACAATCCAACACAAAACGGTGACGCTGGCGGTGAGAAAACCGAAATAGTAGAGCATGTGATGGTGGCGGACGTGGCCGACTTCGTGGCCGAACACCGCCTCAATCTCGTCCGGCGAAAATTCTTCCAACAAACGATCCGTGAAGACGACGTAACGAATCCACGGCACGATGCCGATCACCAGGGCGTTGGCCATACCGTTGCGCGTGTTCCAAACCAAGACGTTGCTACAACGAAAACGCAGCCGACGCGCCGACGCTTCCAGTCGGCGGCGCAAAGGACCGTCCGGCAACGGCGTCAGTCCGAGGGCGAGGCGAACGATCCACGGCAAGACGGCGAAGACGATCGACACGGCGACGATGCCGAGCAAGTTGAGTGCCTTGGGATACTCCTCCCACGCGGAGGGGAAAAGTCGCTGTACTTCCTTCAAACTCACCAGGAGCAAGACCGGCAGAAGCGCAAGAACCACCTTTTGACGCAGGTTGAACAAGATGAACGAAATACGCGAGTCGAAGGCCGGCGGCGCGGAGGTTCGGGAAGCGTCGAGTTCGAGCCACGCTCCGGCGCGCGACTCGAAAAGCGCCCGATGGGCGGCTCGCTCCACGTCGTAGTAGGCCATCCAAGAGAGCAACTGAGCGATGAGAAACGGCGCGAGAACGAGCAACTCCGCAGCGGGCAGGATCGAGTTGTTCCCGCGCCAGAGATGAGCCACCGCCCATCCCCAACCGAGTGCCAGCAAGGCGACAAGATAAAGAACAACCAAGGCGATCTGATGGTTGCGGCGCGTTCGCTCATAGCGCGCCATCATCCGATCGCGGGCGTGGGAATCGCATTCCAAGCGCTTCCGCAAGCGCCGCGCCAGCCAGAATGCTGGAAGAACCGTCAAAAAGACCAGGCACCAAGTAGCGGCAACCGACAGCCAAGGGTTCTCCGTCCACGCAGGCTCAATCCAGACGTCCGGCTCCGGCAGGCACACTAAAACCAGAAAGACCATCAACAAAAACGGCATGGGGACTCCATCCTCGAACGCAGAACGTCGGAACCAACCATTTCATTTTACCTTCTCCCTTGGTTGGGGCAAAGCGGTTATTTGGAGGGGGGCGGTTCGGCGTCGCGCCGTTGTTGCCACCACAACAAGGCGATGAGTGTCTTCGCGTCGCGGATAGTGCCGTCGCGCACCCAGGCCAACGCCTGCGTCCAGGCGACGACGTGCGGCTCGAGCTGCTCGTCCGCTTCCGGCCGCATGACTCCCGCCGTCAACTCCGAGGCGACGAATAGATGCGTGCGTTCGCTGAGGATACCGGGCGAAGGGAAGAATTCGAGCGCCTTGCTCCAGCGATTGGCCCGATACCCCGTTTCCTCGGCCAATTCACGAACCGCCGCCGCCTCGACCGCTTCGCCGACCTCCAGCGTGCCCGCGGGGATCTCCCACAGTTCTTCGTTTAAGATGAAACGATGATTGCGCAACAGGCACAGATGTTCTCGATCCACCAGCGGCAGAATGGCCACCGCTCCCGGATGGAGTACGACATCGCGCTGGATGGGCTGCCCCCCGGCACCGACCGAACGATCCACGCCAACTTGTATCTTTCGCCCTCGATGCACAATCTCAATGGACATGCGCAATCTCCCCCGATTTCATTCCAGCAGTCGAACCGCGCTTAGCCGGGAGGCCAAGACAAATCGCGTCCACCCAACAGATGAAGGTGCAGGTGCGGCACGGTCTGACCCGCGCGCTCCTTGCAATTCAGCACCAAGCGATAACCGTCGCCGATGCCGAGTTTCTCCGCGAGTTGGGCCGCGACGAGATGCAAATGACCGAGCAACTCGCGGTCTTCCGCCTTCAGATCCGCATGAGTGGGGATCACTTTCCGGGGAATAAGCAAGACGTGGACCGGCGCTTGCGGATGGACATCGTGGAAGGCGATGCACTGTTCGTCTTCGTAAACGATGCGAGCCGGGATTTCCTTGTCGAGGATCTTGAGAAAGATATTCTGCGAGAGCATGGCCGCGCCTCCTGGTTGCAGATACGCCTCCGCGTAACATAGCCGGTATTCGCCCGGCAAGCAACCGTTGGAAGCGGGGAGTCGTCATGGCATGGATCGTCGGCGTCGATGAAGCGGGCTATGGGCCAAACCTCGGCCCCTTCGTAATGACCTCGGTTGCCTGCCGCGTAGCGGATTGCCATGCGAACGCCGATCTCTGGCAACTTCTGCATCCGGCCGTCCGCCGCGCGACGGATGCCGACGATGGCCGAATTCTCCTCGACGACTCGAAACGGGTGTACGTCAAGCGGGGAATAGCCGGACTGGAGCGAGGCATCCTGACGACATTGGCCAGCGCGAATCGGAGCTTGCCGTCGACGCTGGCCGAGCTGCTCGAAGCCTGGTGCCCCGAGGACGGCGACGAAATACGCCGTGAAACCTGGTATCGCGGCACACAGCCCTTGCCGCTCCATCTGAATGCCGACACCTGGCAAACGGCGGCATCCCACTTCGCGCAAGTCGGCTCGGACAGTGCGATAAACGATTGGCGTTTGCGTGCCGTCGTCGTTTGTCCTTCGCGCTTCAATGCGCTGATCGAGGAAGCCGGCAGTAAGGGGCACGTCTTGAGCGATTCTCTTTCACGTCTGCTGCGCGCGCTACTCCGCGATCTACCCGGCGAGGATGCCGCGTCGATCTTCGTCGATAAACACGGAGGCCGAAACGCCTACGCCGCTATGCTCCAACACGCGCTGCCCGATGGCAATGTCCTCACCGAGCGCGAGAGCATGGTAAACAGCACTTACCGGGTCCAAGGTCTGGGATCTCCATTGCGTTTGACGTTTCAACCGCGCGCGGACACCGAGCATTTGTGCGTGGCCCTGGCGTCGATGGCGAGCAAGTATCTGCGCGAATTGCTGATGTTGGAGTTCAATCGATTCTGGCGCGAGCATGTGCCGGACCTGAAGCCGACGGCCGGCTATCCCGTGGACGCCGTGCGATTCTTGCAGGCGATCCATCCAACGCTCCTCAAATTGGGTCTATCGGAACAAAGCGTCTGGCGGCGCAAGTGAGTTCTCCGCGCCCTCAACCGAGGAGGGTTACGGTTCGAGCAAACGGAAATAAGAGGGACGTCCGGATAGAATGGGAAGGGACCAAACCGATGTGAAGAAACTAATGAGAGCGACGCCACTCTCGGATGCTCCCCTCGCCCCTGAGTACAGAGGCGAGGGGAGCATTACGGATAGTCTCTAACTCTTATCGTTCCTTGTGTTTCACGTTGTAACAATACAGATAATCTTGATCGCGGATGTACAGTTTTCCGTTGGCGACGATGGGGTGCGGCCAGGCGGGTTTGCCGGTGCGCGGCGGGGTGAAGCGGCCAAGCTCGATGTACTTCTTTGGGTTGGCCTCTACCAAGATCATCGGCCCGCCTTCGTTGCGATAGTACAAGCATCCGTCCGCGTAAGCGATCGATCCCTTGCCGGCCTTGCGTTCGGCCCATTGCAGCTTGCCCGTCTGGAACTCCAAACAGGTCAACGAGCCTTCGTCCGAGCCGTAGAGATAGTCGCCGAGCCGCACCATGCCGCCGTGGTGGTTCTTCATATTTTTGGTGAAGTAGACCTCTTCGGCTTTGACCTTGTCGCCATCGCGGCTGAGCTTGGCCAAGCCGCCGCCGGTTCCGTAGGCCGAAGCGGCGAAAACGAATCCGTCGTGATACAACGGGGTCGAACAGTTGGCGGTGCCGTTGTGCGGATGGTCGTAGCGCCACAAATACGCGCCGTCGCCGGACAGGCCGACCACCCCGCCGCCAAGAAACTGGATGTATTGTCGTTTGCCATCGAACTCGACGGCGATGATCGACGCATAATGGGCCTGATCGCCCTTGGGGACGACGCCGTTCCAGATCGTTTCGCCGGTCATTTTATCGAGGGCGACGAGCGTGGCTTTCTTGCCGCCGGGCGTGCAGAGAAGTTTGTGGCCGTCGATGAGCGGCGATTCGCTGTAGCCCCAGCCTCCGACTTTGCCGTCGAAATCCTTGCGCAGATTCTTCCGCCAAACTTCGTCGCCGTTGGAAGTTTTCAGGCAGACGAGGTCGGCGTCCAGACCGAGAACGTACAGACGGTCGCCGTCCACCGTGGGCGTGCAGCGCGGTCCCTCGCTGTAGCCAACTCTGCGATTGGCTTTGGCGATTTTGACCGACCATGCGATTTCACCCGTCCCTTCGTCGAGCGCCCAGACGACTTCATCGTCTTTGCGAAAACCCATGCCGTAGACGCGGCCGTTCGCCACGGATGGGGTGCTAAAGCCGCCGCCCAGGTTTTCGGTCTTCCAGAGCAGGGTTGGCCCGGCTTTAGGCCATTCCTTGAGCAAGCCTTTCTCGCTTGAGATGGCCGTGCGTTCCGGTCCCTGCCACTGCGGCCAATCGAAATGGGTCCGCTGCGGCGTGGGGGCGGCGGGAAAGGTTGAGACGACGAATAACAGCACGGCAAAGGCTGCCATGCAACGAATCAAGATACGCAACATAAGGAAAACTCCTGCGGGGTGGGATACGAACCGATCGTCTGGCGGGATCAAGCGGGCCGGGGGCGTGGAGAGTAACTTCTAGGAGTGTAATCCGATTCGAGGAATTGGGCAAGGCCGAGGTGAGCCGGCAGCAACGCGAACGATTGACCGTGCAGCTATGGCTTGACCGGAGAAGCCGTAACCGCTAAGAGTCCGTGCCAGAAGCCCCTCTCCCCCTGTACTCGGGGGAGAGGGGGGAGCTTTTTAGAAGCCCCTCTCCCCTGTACTCGGGGGAGAGGGGG
>JAKBCS010000245.1 GCA_021807595.1 Planctomycetota bacterium
CCTTCCCAAACGGTCAGCATCCACTCGCTGACTCGCTGACATTCTCCTGAGAACTGCGTTCCTTGCTTTCGCCCGATCGCGTACAAGATGCGTAGCGCTGTCGTTCGATTCGCTGGGAGTTATGCCATGAAGCGTATCGTTTCTCGATCCGATCCCGATCTCGATCCGTTTCGCTTCGGTTGGCGTTATGTGCCGCAAGTCGGGGCCGACGACCGCAAACGCTGGGTGCAAGTACCGCTCAGCCTCGACGATGCCCTGCATCCCCACAAGGGTGGTCACATTTGCAAGCGTAACCGGGGATCGTTCTCGGTGGTAAAGGAGTGCGCTTGCGTTATTGAGGCTGGAAGTGCTATCGCCGGACAAGCACGATAAGCGGGCGCGCGACAACGATGTCGTCACCAAGTTCCATGAATACGATCGGGCTGGTGTGCCGTTGTATTTGGTGGTGGATCAGGTGCGCGACGATGGTTCGCGTCGGTTTCTGGGTTATCGACGGGGCAGTCGCGGTTATGTGCGGATGCGTGGGGATGCCCAAGGTCGGTTGCGTTTGCCTTCGTTGGGATTGTTGGTAGGTCTGCTTGAAGGTCGTGTGGTGTGTTGGGACGCGGAGACGGGCGAAGAGATTGGCGAATTGCTGGCCGCGACGGAACAACGCAACGCCGAGTCACAAACGCGGCGGGAAGCCGAGGCCGCTCTCGTCGAGGCCCAGGCCCGCATTCGCGAATTGGAATCGAAGACACGTCGAGAGCCGAGCAAGAAGCATCATCCATAAGACGGATGCTCGCAACGGCGTCCTTGGACGCTCTCCGCCCCAATTCGTAAAATGCCTGCAATGTAATAGATTTTACGGCGTCGGCGCGAGCGTCGGCGCGGACCTTTTTTGAGGCCGGTTAGCATGGCAGAACGCAAATACGTTTACTTCTTTGGCGGCGGCAAGTCGGATGGTCGAGCCGACATGAAAGACACCCTCGGCGGCAAGGGGGCCAATCTAGCCGAGATGACCAACATTGGCCTGCCCGTGCCGGCCGGATTCACACTCAACACCGAAGTCTGCACCTACTTTTACGCCAACAATCGGACCTATCCTCCCGAGTTGAAAGCCGAAGTCCAGGCAGCGCTGAAGAAGACCGAAGAGGTCATGGGCGCGAAGCTGGGCGACGCCAAGAATCCTCTGCTCGTCTCCTGCCGTTCCGGCGCGCGCGAGAGTATGCCCGGCATGATGGATACCGTCCTGAATATCGGACTCAACGAGTCTACTTTGCGCGGATTGATCGAGAAGACCGGCAACGAGCGCTTTGCCTGGGACAGCTATCGCCGTTTCGTGCAGATGTACGGCGATGTCGTGCTGGGGTTGAAGCCGCAAAACAAGAACGAAATCGATCCCTTCGAACACATCATGGACGAGCTGAAGCACGCCAAGGGCGTCAAGCTTGATACCGATTTGACTACCGCCGACTTGCAGGAACTGGTGAAGCGCTTCAAGAAAGCGGTCAAGGATCGCACCGGCAAGGACTTCCCCGACGATGCACACGAACAGATGTTTGAGGCCATCGGAGCCGTGTTCGGTTCGTGGATGAACGATCGCGCCATCGTCTATCGGCGGCAGTACGGCATCCCGCACGAATGGGGCACTGCGGCCAACATCTGCTCGATGGTGTTCGGCAACATGGGCGACGATTGCGGCACCGGCGTCGCCTTCACGCGCGATCCCGCCACCGGCGAGAAGGTCTTTTACGGCGAATATCTCATCAACGCGCAGGGCGAGGACGTGGTAGCCGGCATTCGTACTCCGAAAAAGATCGCCGAGCTGCAAAAAGACATGCCGGAGGTGTACAAGCAACTCGACGACATCCGCGGCAAGTTGGAAAAACACTATCGCGACGTGCAGGACATCGAGTTCACCATCCAAAAGGGCAAGCTGTGGATGCTGCAAACCCGCAACGGCAAACGCACCGGCTTCGCCGCCGTTCGCTTTGCCGTGGACATGGTGCAAGAGGGACTCATCACCAAAGAAGAGGCCCTCTCGACCCGCCGCATTCCGCCCGACGATTTGAATCAGTTGTTGCAACCCGTGTTCGATCCAGAGGCCAAGCGCAAGACCATCGGCGAAGGCAATCTGTTGGCCAAGGGCATTCATGCGGGACCGGGCGCGGCGTGCGGTCGCATCAAGTTTCATGCCGAGGATGCCGAAGCCTGGGTTCACAAACACAAGGGCACGCCCGACGGTCACGTCATCTTGGTGCGGCGCGAGACGAGTCCCGAAGACATTCGGGGCATGCAGGCGGCGGATGGCATTTTGACCGCGTTCGGCGGGGCGTCCAGTCACGCCGCCCTCGTCAGTCGGCAGATGGGCAAAGTTTGCATCGTCGGCTGCGGTGCTTTGAACATCGACTACAACAAGGAAACCGTCAGCGTCGGCGATAAGGTATTGAGAGATGGCGATTGGCTGTCTATCGACGGTTTCACCGGCGAGGTCTTGGCCGGGAAGGTGGCCACCAAGCCGAGCGAGGTCGTGCAGGTTCTTATCGAGAAAACGCTGAAGCCGGAACAATCGAAGGTGTATCAGCAGTTCGACGAGTTGATGAAGTGGGCGGACTCGGTGCGGAAATTGCGCATTCGCACCAACGCCGACTTGCCCAATCAAGCTACGCAGGCCGTCGCCTTCGGGGCGGAAGGCATCGGCTTATGTCGAACCGAACATATGTTCTTCGATCACATTCAGCCGATGCGCGAGATGATCCTCGCCGATTCGCCGGAAGCCCGCAAAAAGGCGCTGGCGAAGCTGCTGCCGTTCCAGCGCCAAGACTTCGAGGGCTTGTTCAAGGCGATGAAGGGGCTGCCGGTGACGATCCGAACGCTCGATCCGCCGCTGCACGAGTTCTTGCCGCACGACGCTAAGGGACAAGGGGAAGTCGCCAAAGATCTCGGCGTGAAGCCGGAGATTATCGCCGAGCGCGTCAAAGCCCTGCACGAGTTTAATCCCATGCTCGGCTTCCGCGGTTGTCGTCTCGGCATCGTCTACTCGGAGATCACCGAGATGCAGTGCCGGGCCGTCTTTGAGGCCGCCTGCAACGTGCAGCAAGAAGGCATGAAAGTCGAGCCGGAAATCATGATTCCGCTCGTCGGCTTCCTGCCGGAGTTGCGCGAGCAAGCCAAGATCGTGCATGAGACAGCCCAGAAAGTGTTCGCCGAGAAGGGCGTCACCGTGCCGTATTTGGTCGGCACGATGATCGAGTTGCCCCGCGCTTGTGTGGTGGCCGATCAGATTGCCAAGGAAGCGCAGTTCTTCAGTTTCGGCACGAACGATCTGACGCAAACGACGCTCGGCATGAGCCGCGACGATTACGGCGGCTTCATCCGCCACTATCTGGAACGCGATCTCGTGCCGCGCGATCCGTTCCAGTCCGTCGATGTAGATGGCGTTGGCAGTTTGATGAAGATGGGCGTCGAGAAAGGTCGAGCCACGCGCGGCGACTTGAAGATCGGTATCTGCGGCGAACACGGCGGCGATCCCGACAGCGTCAAGTTCTGCCACAAAATCGGTCTGAATTACGTCAGTTGCAGTCCCTTCCGCGTCCCCATCGCCCGCCTCGCGGCGGCCCAGGCCGCGCTGGGCAAATGACCCATCGTTTAGCCGCGACGCGCCGGCGGAGCGCGTCGCGGCAATCGTTTGCCGCGTGCAAACCCAAGTACAACCGCATTGACGGAACGATCCGATTCACTCGGGAAGGAATTCTTTGTGCGCTGGTATCATGCGATTGCATACTTTTTCGGCGGCGCTTTTTTTGTGAACGGGATTCCGCATTTCGTAAGCGGAGTCATGGGGCAGTCGTTTCAAAGTCCGTTCGCCACGCCGCCGGGTGAAGGGCTGTCGCCTTCTTGGGTCAATGTCTTGTGGGGCGCGGCCAATTTCTTCTTTGCCTATCTTTTGTTGGTAAAAGTGGGAGATTTCGCGTTCCGCCGTGGGCTTCCGATCTTGACCGCAGGCGCGGGCGGTTTGGCGATGGGACTCATGGCCGCACGCAGCTTTGGACGTTTCCACGGCGGACTATGATCGGATCAGCCGCGACACGGACTGCGTTTCTCGCGCGCTGCGGGTCGCGGCGGCGAGTTTCTGGGGTCGAGAAGTTGTGGCATCACAGCGCGGGAACGAGAACTTCCAACCAGACAAGCTGTATCAGGGCGATAATCACGAACCGTTGTTTATCGCCTTCATTCGCCTGACCGATCGTTCGAGTTGAGCGGCTGACATGGGCCAATTCCGGTTGGCCGATCACTCCGCAAGTTCCCCTGGAAAGATAAATCCGAAACCGCTGAAAAAGCCGGCGATTTAGGTATAATGCCCACGATCCAAACAGCATCGGCTGCCAGCGTTCAGACTTTGTATCGAATGTCGAAAGTCCGACCTTCCTTCAGACGGATGGTAGCGGCTCGAAGGGTTTCCACCACAGATATTGCCGCGCTTGTTCGCTACTCATAAGGATTCTCATTTCAAGCATCGTTCCACAGATATTTTTTCATTTTCCAGGTCTCAATTCAGGCTCGACGAAAAGATCGTGCGCCCGAAACGCCCTTTACGGATACTACTCTTATAGACAGAACAAAAGTGGAGAGTGACCGATGGCCAATTCGGGCGCGGAAAAAGTGTTGGGGCATTTGAACCGTTGGCTCAACACCGGCAGGAAGGACGACGAT
>JAKBCS010000246.1 GCA_021807595.1 Planctomycetota bacterium
CACCGAGACGAAGTATTCCAACCTTGGCTTTCTGACGTTGCGTCTCGTCGTCGAACACGCGGCCGGCCAAGATTACGAAAAGTATACGATCGAACACGTTTTCAAACCGATGGGCATTCACGACGTTCACCTCGACCGCATGGAAGGCTATTTGCCGGACGAGGTTCATCGCTACCCCGCCAGCGGCAAGCGGCATCCCGGAGGACACGGCGCTATGAAGGGAGGCGGCGGCAATTGGGTGCTTTCGACCGTGGATGCCATGCGGTTCACCACCGCGCTGGACGGCAGCCGCGGCCGGCGTTTCTTATCGGAGAGATCGTATCAACAAATGCTGGCCCCTCTGCCATCCCTGGGCAAGAAAGCCAACGAGCGCCACAACGGCCTGGGTTGGGACGTGGTACAGCGTTCGCCGGAAGGCGTCTTGTACTCGAAAAACGGCGGCGTGGCCGGTATCGCCACCTGGATCGAACACATGCCCAACGGCGTCAGTTGGGCGGCGTTCTTCAACGGCAACTTCCAAGGCGATGACGAGGGAGCCGGCAAACAGGCCCCCAAGAAAGCAGCCAAAAGACCGTGGCCGATCCTCCACGAGGCGATTGAAAAAATCGACAGATGGCCGGAACACGACTTGTTCGAAGGCAAATGATGGCGATGGAGTGCCTTTTGGTGCGAAGCGAACCCGTGGCTTACCCTTTTCGCTTTTACCCCATTCAAGGGAATGCGCAACGAGAGTATCTCCAGCGGCGAACCCAATGTCGTTCGGGCGTCGTGTTATTTTCTCTTAATTGAATCCGCTATTTCTTCGATTACGCTTTCGTCCGTCTCGAATTGCTCGTGGTTCAGCGCGGTGCGCGTGGAGTGCCCGGCGTCTTTGAGCAAGGCGCTGTTCGCCGACACAACCAGGTCGCCGCGCGCGATCTCGACGGGAATACGCAATTTCTCGATGCGGCGCTGAATTTGCCGTCGCAGAACCGCCGAATCCATTCGCGGCAGCAGGCGATTGAGCAACACGCGCTTGCCGGCCACGAGTCCAGCCTCCATCGCCAGGAGTGCAGCCGGTCGCATATATTCGCCGGAAAACACATGGTAGCGCTTGGCGAGTTCGGCATTGTGTCCCAGATATTGCAAAAACAAGCTATCGTGGGATACGTCGAGAACGAGCTGCCCTTCGCCTTCGGGCAGCATGCGCGCCAGAGCGCCGGGGCCATTGTTCTTCCATTCGTCGAAAAAGGCACCGATGTCCGTGAGGTAGCGCAACGAGGTCATATTCGTCCCCAGGTTCGGCGTGGACAGGAGGACGGCGCGGTCGAAGGGCTGCTTGCGAATCTCGGCGTACCAGCGAAAGACGAGTCCGCCGGCACTATGGCAGACGAAGATGGTCTTCGCCGGCGCGACGACGGCACGTCGTATCTCGCGGACGAGGAATTGACCGCTGCGTTCGAGCCCGGCGTTGTTGGGGTAACGAAAGACGAGCAATTTGTATTGGCTCAAGTCTTTGTCGTCGGCAAACGCTTTCAGATAGTCACGAAAGGTTCGCATGTCGCCGCGAAAGCCGTGAACGAAAACGATGGTCTTGTCCCCGACGGCGAGGGACTGCCGGCCGCAGCGCTCGAAAGTATCGCCGTCCTTATTCCAGATAAAAAGTCCATATTTATCGGTATTATCGTCCACCACTCCGTCGCGCTCCGCGAACAGACGGCGCAGCCTCAGCAGGATCGGGGGCGTCTCGCGCTGGGGATCGTCGGCCTTGGGAGAATACTTATCGTCGTCGAGCAGGGGCGGCTCTTCGACGACGGCCAACCAGCGCAGCGCGTCCAAGGCGGCATCGGCGGGCAGATCGGCGTTGCGGCACAGCTGGCGGGCGAATGCGTCGGCTTCATAAATCTGCTGGCGCGAATAGAGAAACCTCGTGCGCTCGCCGGCCGCTTGCACTCCGGTGTGCAGCGCGTCGCGCAGGGCCGGACGCGCGACGTGCAACTCGATCCCCTTTTGCAATTCCTGCTCCAGCTCTTGTACCTGCCAGCCACGCCGTGTGTGCTGCAAAGCCATGTGCCCCAACTGGCGCGCCAGCACGAACGCCAAGGCCGTTTCGCCACGCTCCTTGTCCGACAGCAAGGCGTCGAGTAAAGGATTTGAAACATAGATAATCCCTCCGCCCAGCGTGAACGCGACGGCATCCGGCCTATCGAGAACGATTAACTGATACTCGAACGCTTCCGATTTGAGGGATCGAGGCAGATGCCTTACCAATAGGTCGAGATCCCGCCGCGCCGCCGCGGGCGTCACCACCTTGCGCTCCTTTGCGAGTATCTGTTTGCGGGCGGCCTGGGCGTGTTCCGCTTCGTCATCGGCGGACAGCGCGAGATGGCTCAAAGCCCACAGAGGCAAGTTACCCGCCGCGTTGCGTGTTTGTTGCTTCAGGGAGTCGAGAGGATACCGTTCCGCCAAGCGGTCGATGCGCGTTCGCGCCGCCGGCGTCCATTTCCTCAAGTCCGGCGGAGCCGCTGCCGAAGTGGGAGAAAAGACGACGCACCAAGCCAAAGGAAGCAAGAAACCGTGGCGAGGAGTGTGGCTGCAAAGGATGCGAAGCATGGGAATGTCTCCTTGAAACCAGGCATTGTTTACTCTCTAGGATTCCCCCGCGTCGGTCAAGGCAAGAGATGCCGCGATCGGCGCGGATCTCTTGACGTTCCCTGCATCCTCTTGGCATGATCAGGGATAGGCTCCCTAACGCTGGCCGGCTGGCGTCGTAGAGCGAGTGGGGAGAGGAAAAACGGAGAAAGGAGGAAAATCGTGAAACGTATTTCCATCGTCGTGTGCTGCCTGATGCTGGGTGTGGCCTTGGGCGCTTTCTTCGCGGGGCCGCTGCTGCAAGGCCAAGCTCCGGTCGCTCCGGCCATTCCCAGAGAATTGACGTCGTACCACGACATCGTCAAGAAAGTGCTGCCCGCCGTCGTCAGCATCGACTCGCACGGGCGCGGTGCGGCTCAGGAGCGCCGCCGTATGCGTCCGCAGTTCGACGGACAGGTACCGGAGGAGTTTCGCCGCTTTTTTGATTTCGGATCCGGCGACGAAGACGAGGCCCCCGAGCCGCGCGGCGGTTTTGGCTCCGGCTTCCTCGTCGATGCCAAGGGTGTGATTCTCACCAATCACCACGTCGTCGATGGGGCGACTCAAGTCGTGGTGCAGTTGAGCGACGGACGCAAGTTCACGTCGAAGGACGTCAAAAGCGACGAGAAGACCGACCTGGCCATCGTCCGCATTGAAGCGCCCGTGCCGTTGCCCTTCCTGGAGTTGGGCGACAGCACCGCGATGCAGATCGGCGATCGCGTCTTGGCCGTCGGCGCGCCGTTCGGTCTGACCGGCACCGTGACGCACGGCATCATCAGCGCCAAGGGGCGCAGTCTGCAATTGAACATGTATGAGGACTTTTTGCAGACCGACGCGGCCATCAATCCCGGCAACAGCGGCGGCCCGTTGGTGAGCCTGGATGGTAAAGTGATCGGCATCAACGCGGCCATCAAGAGCCGCAGCGGTGGCTGGCAGGGCGTCGGCCTGGCCATCTCCAGCGACATCGTCAAGACCGTCATGCCTCAGCTGCTCAAGGACGGCGTGGTTCGCCGCGGCTACCTCGGCGTGCAGGTAAAGGATATTACGGAGCCGGAATTGGCCGCGCGCCTCGGCCTCAAGCAAGGCGAGGCGGGTGTCCTGGTCACGCGCGTTTTCGAGGATACGCCGGGTGAAAAAGCCGGCTTCAAGGACGGCGACGTTCTCACCACCCTCGACGGCAAGCCCATCCACAACGGCCACGAATTACAAATCATGGTCGCGCGTCTGCCGCTCGGCAAAACGGTCGAGGTAAACGCTTTGCGCGACGGTCAGGCGAAGCGCTTCCAGGTGAAGATCGAAGAGCAGCCGCGCCGCTTCGGCTCGACCCGCGTCCCGGCTCCGCGCCGCATCGAGCGCGATCCGGATGCCGTCGGCATCGACAAGATCGGCGTGGAAGCGGTCGATCTGACTCCGGAGATCGCCGACCGACTCGGCTACAAGGAGCAGAAGCGCGGCGCGGTTCTGTCCCGCATCCACGACGGTCTGGCGGCCGACGCGGGTCTGCGGGCGGGAACCCTGGTCACCAAGGTCGATCAAAAGACCATCCATTCGGCCAAGGATCTGCGCGACGCCCTCGCCGACGCCTCGGTCGAAAAGGGCGTGCTAATGCAAGTCGAGACGCCCCAAGGCGGTGCCAACTATGTCCTGTTGAAGGCGTCGCAAAGCGGCAAACGGTAGGACGCTTGGACGTAGCGACGGCGACGAACGAGGACCGCTTCCGAACGGATTCGATCCTCGTTCCGTCTTTCGGCGTGCTTTTCTCCGTGCCACTTGCTCTTAATTTCGTGTCCGGTTGTATAGAAGCACTTTAGGACACTTTTCCAGTCTGTCGCAACGTCCCTAACGCGATGCCTTGGGGGGCGGGATCGCGCCCGACGCACGACTAAGAGACTGTCCCATAAGCCCCTCTCCCCCTGTACTCAGGGGGAGAGGGGTTGGGGTGAGGGGGCGGTTTTCCGCATGGTTTCTCTCCCCCTCACCCCCAGCCCCT
>JAKBCS010000247.1 GCA_021807595.1 Planctomycetota bacterium
GAGCTGCCACGGCTACCAGGGGCGCGGCGACGGTCTCAGCGCCGCCGCCCTGGCTCCTCGACCGACCAATTTCCAACAAGAGCAGCCTAGCCCGGCCTACGCTGAAAAGGCACTGGCGCGCGGAGTACCCGGCACCTCCATGCCGCCCTGGCAAGAAAAACTAAATGCCGATGAACGCCGTCTGTTGGTCCGCTACGTTCGTTCGCTCTATCACCCGACGCAGCCGGAGCGGGAGTGAAGTTATATGATCGTCAATCTTATCGTGGCGTTCGTGACTCTGCTCATGACCGGATTCCTCGCGGTGTGGTTGATGTTTCCCCATCTGCGCCGTTGGTTCGAGGAACCCAAATATCGCTTCCTGGAGCAGCAACGAGCGTTTCCCGAAGTCACACGCCAGAGTACGCCTACCGAGCGGGGGGCGTAAGCCCCCTGATCGAAGCAATCGGAGACTTACGTCCTCCGGTTTAACGAGTCAGCCTGTCATACGCCTCTCGATACTTGGCGGCGGTGCGTTCGACGACGTCGGGGGGAAGCTCCGGCGGGGGGCTGCTTTTGTCCCAGGTGGTTGATTCCAGCCAATCGCGGACGAATTGCTTGTCGAACGAAGGAGGGCTGATGCCTTCTCGATATTCGTCCGCCGGCCAATAGCGCGAGCTGTCCGGCGTCAGCACTTCGTCGATGAGTAGGATTGTACCGTCGGGCATCAGACCCCATTCGAATTTGGTGTCGGCGAGGATCAAGCCGCGCGCGTGGGCATAGTCGGCGGCGCGGCGGTACACGTCGAGGCTGCGGCGGCGCAGGTCCACGGCCAATTCACTTCCTATGCGATCCGTCATCTCCGCAAAGGAGATATTTTGATCGTGGCCGCTCTCTTCCTTGGTGGCGGGGGTGAAAATCGGTTCGGGCAGGCGCGCGCTCTGGCGCAGTCCCGGAGGCAGGGCGATGCCGCAGACAGTGCCGTCGCGCTGGTACTCCTTCCAGCCGGAGCCGGCGAGGTAGCCGCGCACCACGCACTCAATCGGCACCACGGCCGCCTTGCGCACCAGGCAGGTGCGCCCTTCCAAATCGGCGGCGCGTGCGGCGAAGGCCGGTCCCATGACGGCGAGATCGGCGCTCAATAGATGATTGGGGATTTGCAAATAATCGAGCCAGAACAGTGTCAGCGCGGTGAGGATCTGTCCCTTGCCGGGGATGGGTGTGGGCAGCACCCAATCGAAGGCACTGAGGCGATCGGTGGCGACGAGTACCAGCCGGTCGCCGAGATCGTACACGTCGCGGACCTTGCCGCGCCGTCGGGGATAGCCGGGAATGTCGCTGTAGGCCAACGTCACCATGTTTCCATCGTCCTTCCGCAGTGTCGTTCGTCGAACGCAAACATTTTATAACCCGCGCCTCCGTCGTCGCCTGCGCAATCCATCTTCGTTCGCACGCGCCATCGCTACACTCGTCAGCGGCGTTCGCTTTTGACGGCAAAAAACGCGGCGAAAGCAGTTGTTTCCACGCCGGAAGCGGCGTAGAATGAAATGGAGAGTAAGAGACGAGAGGCCACGGCACCGAATCCACTCCTCGCCGTGCAGCACGGTCCAAGCCGGGCATCTGTGGAGTGCCTCTCCATTCCCCTCCAGCAACAATTACGCCGATCCTCGTAGGCGCATCGCCGACCCTTGCGCTGAAGGAGAGCCATCGTGTCCGCTATTGCACTAGACCCCACTCCATCCCTAGCGGCGAAACCGTGGCAGCAACTTTGGCTGGACGATTACGCCTGCGACATGCCCTCCAGCGTGCCCTATCCGCGCGTGCCTTTGAGCGAGCTTCTCGAACGAGCGGCGCGGCGGACGCCGGACGTTGCGGGTTGCACCTTGTACGGCCAATCGATGACCTTTGCCGAAATGGCCGAGCAAGCGCGTCGGCTGGCACGCAGCCTCGCCGACATGGGAGCGAGACCGGGCAAGCACGTCGGCGTCTTGTTGCCCAACATTCCCGAATATCTCATCGCGTTGCAAGCCATCTGGCTGACCGGCGCGACCGCCTTGCAGCTGAGTCCGCTCATGGTGGCCGAGGAAGTCGGCCATTGGCTGGAAGCGACGGGCTGCCCGATTGTCGTCACGCTGGATTTACTCGCCCCCGCCGTGATGGACGCGCTCAAGCATGGACCGCTCGAGCATGTGATTTTGACCTCGCTGGCGCGGCGCATGGCCATGTGGCGCGGCATGCTGTATCGCATCGAACGGCTGCGGCGCAACGGCTATCTGCGCATGCCGCACGATCTCCACCGCCACCGCTTTTCCGATCTGCTGGAATCGCCGCCGTTGGAGAAGTCGCCGGACGTGACGCCGCACGAAGATGTGGCCGTCCTCGCTCCGACCGGCGGCACAACGGCGTCCCCCAAGGCCGTGATGTTGACGCATCGCAACCTAGTGTCCAACGCTCTGCAATTGCGCAACTGGTGCGGCGGCGACGACGGCGTCGAAAGCCTTCTCGGCGTGTTGCCGTTCTTTCACGCCTACGGCCTCACCGTGTCGATGTTGACCGGCTGGGCCAAGTGCAGCACGATCCATCTGTATCCTCGATTTGAGACACGGGCCGTCTTGGATTTGATCGAAACGCAACGTCCGGAGATCGTCCCGGCGGTGCCGGCCATGTTGTCGGCGCTCAACCATCAGATGCGCGACAAGCCACACGATTTGTCGTTTATTCGCTTCGTCATCTCCGGGGCGTCGGCGTTGGACGCGAACGTTCGCACCGAGTTTGAGAAACACGGCATCGGGGCCGTCGTCGAGGGCTATGGACTGACCGAGGCCAGTCCGGTGACGCACGCCAACCCGTCGGGCGCGGCCAATCGGCCCGGCAGCATCGGCAAACCGCTGCCCGATACCGAGGCGCGCCTGGTCGATCCCGATAGCGGCGTCGAAGTCGGCGACGGCCGCGTCGGCGAATTGGTGGTGCGCGGCCCACAAATTATGAAGGGATACTTCAACAACCCGATGGCCACCGAGGCGGTATTGAAAGACGGCTGGCTGTTCACCGGCGACATGGCGCGACGCGACGCTGAGGGATATTACCATCTTGTAGATCGCAAAAGGGATATTATCAAAACGTCGGGATTCCTGGTGTTTCCGGCGGAGGTCGAGGAGGTATTGCGCGGCTATCCCGACGTGGCCGAAGCCGCCGTGGTCGGGGTTCCAGACCACGAACGCGGCGAGGTGGTCAAGGCCATGATCGTGCCGCGCGGCGACGCCAAGCTGGACCTCGCCGCGCTGGAGAGCTATTGCAAACTGCATCTGGGTAAGCAAAAACGCCCGCGTCAAATCGAGATTGTCCGCGAATTGCCCAAGAATTTCCTCGGCAAAGTGCTACGGCGCAAGCTGCGCGAGTCGCCCCCGTCCAGCAACGGCAACGGTCACAAATAATCGCGACACGCGCTCTCCCGCAGGTCGCGGCTAACCAAACGATAAGGGTGCGTCCCGATGCTCGACATCGCCATTCTCGAAGGCGTACGCACGCCGTTTGTCAAAGCCTATGGTCCCCTTGCCTCGGTGTCCGCTCAAGAACTTGGCCGCATTGCAACGACGGCGGTGCTTCAGCGCGCCGACGTGCGCCCGGAGCAGGTCGATCAAGTGGTGTTCGGCAATGTGGCCATGCCGCCCGATGCCGCCAACATTGCCCGCGTCATCGCGTTGCTGTCCGGCATTCCGCGCGACCGCATCGCCCATAGCGTGCAGCGCAACTGTGCTTCCGGCATGGAAGCGCTGACGACGGCGGCTCAACTCATCCAACTCGGCGAGGCGCGCACCCTGATTGCCGGCGGCGTCGAGTCGATGAGCCGAATTCCGCTGTTCTACAATGCCGAAGCGACCGACCTCTATTTGCGACTGGGCAAGGCGAAAAATTGGCGGCAGCGTCTGGGCACGCTGTTGCGCTTCCGCCCGCGCCATTTCAAACCCGTGATCGGCGTGCAACAAGGGCTGACCGATCCGGTGTGCGGCCTCATCATGGGCGACACGGCGGAGAATCTAGTCCGCGATTTCAGGCTCAGCCGTCAGGAACAAGATGCGTACGCGCTGGAGAGCCATCGCCGCGCCGCCGAGGCGCAGAAAAGCGGCCTGTTGGCCGAGGAGATCGTGCCCGTCCACACCGTGCGCGAGGATGTCGGACCGCGCAAGGATCAATCGCTGGAGGCGCTGGCTCGGCTGAAACCGTTCTTCCAGAAGGACGGCACCGTCACGGTCGGTAACTCCTGCCCGATCACCGACGGGGCGGCGGCGTTGCTCGTCATGCCGGGGGAGGCCGTCCGGGCCGAGGGCCGGCGTCCCTTGGGCTATCTGCGCGCTTACGCCTATGCCGGCTGCGATCCGGCTCGCATGGGCCTGGGGCCGGTGTTCGCCACCAGCAAACTGTTGCAAAAAACCGGCCTCAACCTCAGCGATTTCGATCTGATCGAAATGAACGAGGCGTTCGCGGCGGTCATCCTGGGCAACGAAAAAGCGTTTGCCTCGCCGCAGTTTGCACGCGAGCAGTTGGAACGCGATACGGCTCTGGGCGAGATCGACC
>JAKBCS010000112.1 GCA_021807595.1 Planctomycetota bacterium
CTTACCATCCAAGAAAAATGACGTTCTGGATCGAGTGAGAGACGCGGCGATCGATGGATCGCTGTCCAAGAAACGATCCATCAATCGCGCGTTGAAAATCGCACTCCTTCGGTCGCACGCTCCTCGGCTCCATGAATCATCTCGCGCCGATCAAGCGGTCGAACTCTTGCTCGGTCAGAACAGGAACGCCGAGTTGGCGGGCTTTGTCGAGTTTGCTGCCGGCGTCGTCGCCGACAACGACGTAGTCCGTCTTCTTCGAGACGCTGCTCGCCGATTTGCCTCCGTGACGAACGATGACCTCCTCGATCTGCTTGCGGCTGTAGTTTTGCAGCGTGCCGGTGGCGACCACGGTCTTGCCGACCAGCGGGCCGACGGTTGCCTTGGCCTTTACGTCCTCGGTCAGCTTCAACCCCGCGCCACGGAGGTCGTCCACCAGTTTCCTACCCGCCGGACTGTGGAAAAATGTGTAGATGCTTTCGGCCCGCTTGGGACCGAAGCCTTTGATGTCGGCCAACTCATCCTTGGTGGCGGCGAGTAAGAGATCGATGCTAGGGAACGCCTCGGCCAGCTGGATCGCCATCGTCTCGCCAACGCCGTAAATGCTCAAACCCGCCAGCAATCGCGCTAGGCCGCAGGTCTTACTCTTTTCGATCTCGTCCAACAGATTCTGAGCTGACTTCTTGCCCATGCGTTCCAAGGCGAGTAATTGATCCAGCTTAAGGCGATACAGATCGGCTACCGTCTCGACCAATTTGGCCTCGACGAGCTGTTCGGCGATGGCCTCGCCCAGCCCTTCGATATTCATGCGTTCGCGCTTGGCGAACGATTCGAGCCGGCCCTGCAACTGCGCGGGACAGGCCGCCGTGTTGGTACAGCGCGGCGTCGGCGCGTCGGGCTCGCGCACCGTCGGCGCGCCGCAGGCCGGGCAACGGCTGGAAAAATGGAAGACTTTTTCTGTCCCATTTCTCGCTTCCGGCAACGATTGTTCGACATAGGGGATGATCTCGCCGCGCTTGACGACGATAACGCTGTCGCCGACGCGGATGTCTTTTTGCTCGATTTGCGCGGCATTGTGCAGGGTGGCGCGCGACACCGTCGTGCCGCATAGTTGCACCGGCGGATCGAAATGAGCCACCGGCGTCAACTCGCCGTACTTACCGACTTCGACTTTGATTGTGCGGATGGTCGTGATCGCCTGTTCGGCCTCGAACTTGTAAGCCGCCGCCCAGCGCGGCTCTTTGTTGGTCGCGCCGAGCCGCCGCTGCTGCTCGAAATCGTTGACCTTAATCACCATGCCGTCGGTCTCATACGGCAGCTCGAAACGCTTCTCCGACCAGCTGTCGCAATAGGCGATGACTTCTTCGATGGTGTCAAAGCTCCGAATTTTCGGATTCACGGGGAAGCCAGACTCGCGCAGCAGGTGCAGCGCTTCCAGATGCGAGGGCAGAGTTACTCCATCCACAACGCCGACGGAATAAGCAAAAAGGCGCAAGCGGCGTTTGGCGGTGATGCGGGAATCGAGTTGTTTCAGCGAGCCGGAGGCGAGATTGCGCGGATTGGCGTAGCGCTCCTCGCCGCGGGATACGACTTCCTCGTTGAGCCGCGCGAAGTCGGCTTTGGACATGTACACTTCGCCGCGCGCCTCGAAGTGAGAGGGCGGCTTGTCCGTGCGCAGGCGCAGCGGCACGCCGCGCACGGTCTTCAGGTTCTCGGTGATGTCGTCGCCGGCCTTCCCGCTGCCGCGTGTCGCTCCCAAGGTCAGCAGACCATCGGTATACGTCAACGACACGGCCACGCCGTCGATTTTTAATTCCACGACGTACTGCACGGGTTGCTTGCCCAGCGCTTTGCGAACGCGACCGTCGAACTCTCGCAACTCGTCGGCGCTGAACGCCTTGCCGATGGACAGCATCGGAATGCGATGGTGAACGGTCTTGAATGCATCGATCGGTTGGCCGCCCACGCGCCGCGTCGGGCTGTCCGGCGTCGCCAATTCCGGATGCGCCGCCTCCAGTTCCTCCAGCTCTTTCAGGAGTCGATCGAACTCCTTATCGGAGATTTCCGGCTTGTCTTCGACGTAGTATCTGTAGTTGTGATGGTCGATGAGTTGGCGCAGCTCGGCGGCGCGTTGCGCGAGTTTGGACATGCTTCACCGGGGTTATGAAGATGGTTTGTCCTCTTTCCTTGGAAGGATTGTCGCCTCCTCGCGTTGTTTTTTCAAGGTCCGCAGGCGATCGACGGTCATACTGGCCACACTGAGAGCAACCACGGCCCCGACTTCATACAGCAGCCAACGCCAGCCGTCCTTGCGGAGTGCGTCGCGGAATTCGGAGGGTGGCGGCGGCTGGCCGGCATCCTTGGCCTTCTGCTCCAACGTCGGCACCACGGCGTAAGCCAACGCGGTGACGACGAAAAGGAGACTGGCTAGGAGCAGCAGGAGATAGAAGGGATTGCGCGGCTCTTGTGAAGTCATTATTCCTCGACGCTCCGCCTTCCAGAATCCGTGGCGTAAGCGAGGGGGCACTCGCTTTCGCTACCGGCATCGTATTATCCGCCCACGATCCAGGGAGAATCGACGGGTTGAAACGCAACCAATTCTTCCGGCTTGAACCACAGGGCAACCTCAGTCGCCGCGTTCTCCGGGCTGTCGCTACCGTGGATGAGATTGTTCTGCACGCTCAGCGCGAAGTCGCCGCGAATCGTGCCGGGAGCAGCTTTGGCTCCATCGGTCGCCCCGATCAGGCTGCGCGCCACCGCGACGGCCTCGCGCCCTTCGAGAACGAGTGCGAGTGTCGGTCCCGAGACGATGAACTTCAACAGCGATTCGTAAAACGGCTTGCCCTTATGAACCGCATAGTGTTGCTCGGCCAAACCGCGACTCACTTGGACCAGTTTCATGCCCGCCAGTCGCAAGCCCTTCTGCTCGAAGCGATGCACGATGCTTCCGACCAAGCGGCGATGAACGCAATCGGGTTTGAGGAGGATTAGGGTTCGTTCCATGGTGTTCTCCGTTGTTCTTCTAGTTATAAGCCCGGAGCGCTAGCGACGGGTCTCATCCCCGTCGCTGGCGCTCCGGGCTTGTTCGCGCTCCGGGCTGGTTGTGGAGTTCATCTTATGAACGCAGAGGCACGGCGATGCGATCGAGAAAAGCGGCATTGGAGGGATATTCGCTCAGTTTCTTGACCAACATTTCCATCGCTTCGACCGGCTTCATGTCCACCAGAGTGCGGCGCAACATGGTGACGCGCTGTAGCACCTCAGGCGTTAGAAGACGCTCTTCTTTGCGGGTACCGGATTGGCTGATGTCCAGAGCGGGGAAGACGCGACGGTCGGCGAGACGGCGATCGAGTACCAGTTCCATGTTGCCGGTGCCTTTGAACTCTTGAAAGATCACTTCGTCCATGCGGCTTCCGGTGTCGATCAAAGCCGTGCCCACGACGGTCAGCGAGCCGCCCTCCTCGAACACCCGGGCCGAGCCGAAGAGGCGTTTCGGCACTTCCATCGCGCGGATGTCCACGCCGCCGGACATGGTACGTCCGCTGTTGGTGACGTTCTTGTTATAGGCGCGGGCCAATCGGGTCAGACTGTCGAGAAGGACGAAGACTTGTTGGCCCTGTTCGGCGAGACGTTTGGCCCGTTCAACGACCAGTTCGGCGCAGCGGACATGGCTCTGCGAATCGCGGTCGTTGCTGCTGGCGATGACCTCGCCGCGAGTGGTGCGGCGAATATCCGTCACCTCCTCCGGCCGTTCGTCGACGAGGAGCATGATGAGGTGCATCTCCGGATGATTCTGAGTGACGGCCTGGGCTATGTGCTGCAACAGAATCGTTTTGCCGGTGCGTGGGGGGGCGACGATCAGACCACGTTGGCCTTTGCCGATGGGTGTCAGCATGTCCATGACGCGCGTTGTAAGTGGTTCGCGTCCGGTTTCCAGTCGAATGTGTTGATGGGGGTCGATGGGAGTGAGGTCGTCGAAATTGCGGCGGCGGAATTGTTCGGGCGATTGGCCTTCGATTTGTTCGATGCGCGCCAACCGCGGCCCGCTCGGTGCTTTCTGGCGCGGCCCACCTCCATTGAATCGCACCGCCTCGAGCGGCCCCGTCAGCATTAGCCCCTCGCGCAGTCCCAAACGCTGAATCAGCGGAGCGGGAACGTAGGGATCGGCCTGTTGAGCGATGTAATTGCGAGAGGCGTTGCGAAGGAAACCAAAACCCTTGGGATGCAATTCCAAAACGCCTTGTGTCGATTGTTCGTTGTGGACCATAAGGTTCTCTTTTTCCGGCTTTCGGCTATCGGCTTCCGACTATCGGCCAATCATCGTATTTTGCCGATAGCCGATAGCCGACTACACTTTGCGATGAGGCGTGGCAGCCTCGAAAGTGCCGTCGGGCAAGGGCACGAGTTGATAATCGCCGAACAAATGGGGCGCTTCGATCTGCATGATTTGCAGCATTTTGATGGCCAATTTGCGGATTTCGACCTCGGCATGACGGCTGCCGCGCATCTCGATGAAATGCCGCAAGGCGCGAGCGTTGGCGGTTACGAAGATCTTCGTCTCGGTCGCGTTGGGCAGCACGCTGCGCGCCGCCTGCCGCGCCAATTTACGCCGCAGCGTTTTGTCCGGTTCGTCCCTATAGTATTCGGCCAATTTTTCGACCAATTTTACATAAGCCTGGTGGGCATGGTCAATGGCATCGAGCCAGAGAGCGTGTAAGTCAGGATTCTGAGCGATGACATCGGGTTCGACATACTCGGCGACGGATTCATCGACGTAGCGTTGACTCAATTGCGAATAAGCCCATCCTGCCCGGTGTCGTACCAATTCGTGAGTCAGGGATCGACTGCATCCGGTGAACACGAAATTCCACGCCGCATGTTCGAGGACCGATCCGTGACCCACCTCCAAAATGTGGTGCAGATAGGTTTTATTGCCTCCCGGCCTGGGCTTGGCGAAGCTCATGTAACAAACGCGCCCCGCCGCCTCGGCCAGATACTCTCCGGCCACTTCCGTATCGGACTGCCAACTTACTCCATGATCGGCGAGAAAGCGATCCAATTCTCCGGCATCGATTCTTTGCCGACCGACCAGATATACGGACGGCTCACGGAGAATTCGGACTTCCGACAACGAACCGAAGGTAGGCACCGAGCTTTGTCCCACTTGTATCATAGAGGAGGAATCCTTTCCCTGCAAGAAGTGGTTCCCGAGAATCCTTTCTCCGGCGATAGGTATCTTAACCGGATACCGTCTCTTGTCAATGACGGCTTCCACGTTGGGTTGCCCCATCCATCCGATTTCTCCAGGTTATCGCTAACCCTCGCCAGGGTCGCTCGAGGCTCGGAGTCGTGCCTGCGATGCCTGGGTGAAGACGAAGGAAGGTCGGCCTTCAATGCGCCATCGTCATGGGGATGCGTCCGGTCGCGCCTTGACTTTCCTCTCCCGACGCAACGACTTCCGGCTCGACGGCGACCGGAACGCATTTGAACGCCGGGGTTTGCGAGTCGGGATCGGTCGTCGTTGGCACCAACACGTTCGCCTCCGGGAAATACATCAGGACGTTGCCGGCGCGAATGTCGAACGCGCGCACCACGATGCCGGACATCGAACCGGCAACACTGCTCACCCGAACGCGTTGTTCGACGCGCAGACTAAGCCTCTCGATGTCGAGGGGGTTCATCAGGATCACGTTCCGCCGATCTTGTCCGCGATAAATGTCCTCTTCTTCATAGACGACCGTGTTAAATTGGCCCTCGGAGCGAACCGTCATCAGTCGCAACTGTCGATCCGTCCCGGCGAGCGGTGGAATCTCGTTCGGCGCGAATTGGGCCTTACCCGACGGCGTGGCGAATCGCGGAGTGTGGAAGGTGCGACCGCCGATGTGGAACTCGGCGCGCGTTCGATCGAGGTCGGCGAGCTTCTCGAATCCGGGCACGATTTGAGCGATCGTCTGGCGCAAATGACAATGGTTCGACAACTCCCGCCAATCCACTGGGCTTTTCTCACCCAAAGCGCGTCCGGCGAGGGCGGCGATTATCTCGACCTCGCCGCGAGGCCCGTCGAATCGGCTCGGCCCGCCGTCGCTGTAACGAACGAAGCTGAACATCGACTCTTGCGTGGTAGGTTGTGTTTCTTCATCCCGAACTCGGACGGGGAGTATCCAGGTTTCGCGCGCTCGTCCGCGCACATGACCGGTGTTCAGCGTCGTACTGAGATAGGCGATGCGCTCTAACTTCGCCAGGGCGCGGTGGGCGAAAGCGGCATCGGGATTGCTGCCGTACAGGTTGCCGCCCAGACACAAGGCCGAGCGCACTTCGCCTCGCTCCGCCGCCTTCATGCACGCCATCGTGTCCAATCCAGGGCGCTGCGGTAGCTTGACGTGGAGATGCTCCTCCAGATTGTCGAGGATTTTCTGTTTGAGTGCCGGCGCGACGCCCATCGAGCCGATGCCCTGTACGTTGCTGTGTCCGCGGATCGGCAGCAGTCCGGCGCGCGGGCGACCGACCATGCCGCGCAGCAGCGCGAGATTCACGATGGAGCGCACGTTGGCGACGCCGTGTTCGTGGTGCGTCACGCCCATCGTCCAGCCGAACACCGCCGACGGTGCGCGCAAATACATCTCGGCGAACTTCACGATGGTCGCGCGGTCGACGCCGGAACCGCGTTCGATCTCATCCCAGCTTGTGCCGAGTACCTGCGCGCGATACGCGTCGAACCCCTCGGTGGCTTCGCGGACGAAGGGTTCGTCGATGGCGTTGCGTTCCAGCACGACTTTGGCCGCGCCGGTCAACAGCGCAATGTCTCCGCCGATGTGCGGTTGGACGTATAAACTGGCAATTTTCGATCCGAATAGGAGACTGCGCCAGTCGGAGGGCACGCTGAAGTTGACGAGGCCGATCTCTTTGACCGGGTTGACAACGATGACGTGCCCGCCGCGGCGGCGGACGTTCATAAGGGATCGCATCATGCGCGGATGGTTCGACGCCGGATTCCCGCCGATGAGAACGAACAGATCCGTGGTTTCCACGTCTTCCAGCGTCACAGTCGCGGTTCCAGTGCCGAGCGATCGGTTCAGTCCGACTCCGCTGGCCTGATGGCAATAATACGAGCAATTGTTGACATAATTGGTCCCATAAAGACGCGCGAACAGCTGCAACAGAAAGCCCGCTTCATTGGACGAGCGTCCGCTGGCGTAGAAAAAGTTCTGATCCGCCGGCCGATCGCGCAACGGAAGCCCGATCCCATCCAAAGCCTCGTCCCAGTCGAGAACGTGGTAATGGGTGTCGTTCGGCCCGGCGTACAGCGGTGTTGTGAGGCGGCCGCACCATTCCAGTTCGCGCGGCGACAACGAGGACAGCTCGGCGATGCTAAAGCGTTGGAAAAACTCGGGACGAAGTCCCTTCTGCATGTCGGCGACCATCGCCTGTAAGGACTTTTTGCACACTTCGGGCCAGTGACCGGCCTCGTTGCGCATGCCTCCGGCCTGTCCGCCCATGCCCAGCGCGCAGGTCTTGCAGGCGTTCTTGGAGCGCATGGCTCGCCACAGTCGGAGCCAGCCGACGCGGTTCGCCATGCGCAGCGTGTACGCGATCGCCTTCCATCCTCCGCCGCTTTTCATCCGCTTCATCGCCTCTCCTCGTTTCAAAGGCAGGGGAATTGGGCGCGATAGCTCGACCTACGTTATACTATCTTTCGATTACTTCCATCGTGAGGGAATTTGCGCATATGGACGATTTTTATCTGGCGCTGCAAGTCGTGATGATGCCCAGAGATGCCAACCCCAACGCCACCATGCACCCCGACGGGCGTTTCACGTCGTATACGACGATATTCGGCGGCGTTCTGCTCAGTTACATCGACCAAGCCGGCGCGCTTGCCGCGCGGCGCGAAGTGATCCGCGCCGGCGGCACGCCACCTGTCGTCGTCACGGTGGCAATGAATCGCGTCGAATTCAAGAAGCCCGTTCTCGTCGGCGATGTGGTGCGATTTTTAACGCGTCGGGTTCGCCTCGGTCGAACGTCCATTACGATCCACGTCTGCGTCGAAGCGGAGCGAGGCATGGAGGTACTGCAAGTGACCGAAGCCGAGGTGGTCTACGTCGGCATCGATCCACATAGCCCCGAACGCAAACCAAAGCAACTCTTGGATTTTCCCCTTCGCGCGGACCCGGGAGTGTAAGCGACGGCGTACGATAAGAGACGATCCGCAAAGCCCCCTTCTCCCCTACCCCTCTCCCTGAGTTATAGGGGAGAGAGGCTTCTCGCATCGCCTCCAAGTCAAAGACCGTCGCTTAAACTTCCGGCTCCGAAGGACTTTTTAGCAAGCTCTAGCTGTGCGGAATAAGCGAAAACAGCACTTTTTTCGTCCAACCCTCTGCTTGACAGGGCGCGGCGGTTTCTTTACAGTGTCACCCGTCAATCGAGGCAGCCGGCGTGGGCGCTCTGGCCCTCCCGTTCTTTCTCACGTCCAGGAGGTGTGTGCCCGAACGGTTAGTTGTCTTGCTTTCTCGATCGGATTTCGTGTAAAGAATGCCCGCGAGTTCGCCCTTCTCGTTGTGTGGTCGGAACCAATGGATTAGGAAAGGACCCACCCAATATGAAACGGTTTTTTCAGTTGATGGGCTGGTCGGTCGGCTTGTTGAGTCTCGCCGGAGCGGCGGCACAAGCCTCGCCCACCACTACCACGCCTCAGTGGAGCTACAGCTTCAACGTCTCTCCAGCGTCGCAAGTTCTCTCGACCGTCGGCAATAACGGCTCGTTGGCCTTTACCGGCGCGCAGAACGTTTCGGCTTCGGGAAGTTCTGTCGTCACCTTGGCGTCGTTGCAGCTCAGCAGCTCGTCGTCGGCTCCGGACTCCGCCGTCCTCGCCAACAATAATTGGTCGGGCGTATTGACGATTCACGACGCGGCTTCCACGAACAGCGCCAGCCTCACGCTGAGCGGCTCGTTCACCGGCCCGATGATCAATGGCCAGCCTTCGCCCGCGACGTTCTCGCAGAACAACGCCAACGTCTACTTCAACCCGAACTCGCTGAAGGTCGCGCCGGGCGCGGGGTGGTCGACGGTCATGGGATCGAACGGACAAATTGCCGACTACGTTTGGAAAGCCGGGGCCAACAGCTACACCATTCCGGTGTCGGATTTCAGCTTCACGCCTCCCGGCATTCCGCAATCGGCGAATCCGCAGTTGGGTTCGACGCAGCTGAACGGCGCGATCGCCGCGACCATTGAGGTCAACGTCGGCAGCACGACAGGCAACGGCAACGGCAACGGCAACGGCCACGGAGCGAGTACGCCCGAACCGTCCACTCTGTTGATGTCTTGCTTCGGGCTAGGCTTTGCAGGTTTGGCATCGTGGCGTCGTCGCCGTAACCTGGCCGCCCAACTGGCATAAGGTGTCTCCGAACGCCACTCCGACGACCCAATCCGCGTAGTTCAAGGTCACTGTCCGAACCGATCCGAACGCTCGTTCGGACAGTGGCATTTCTATTCGATTGCCCGTGTAAAACGATCTCTCCGGCGATTGCCGCCACCTTGCGACTCGCCGATAGACGACCAACAACATCGAACGGCAGCTCCATGAGTTTCTTCCCGCCAATCGATTCGATTTCCCCACTCGCTTCACGGCTCGGGGCACGTCTCGCGCCGGTCGAGCCCGTTTCTCGACGCCAGGCACGATGCCTCCGTCCAATGCTTCAAACCAGGGATGACGACGTATGCGTAAAATCAATGCCAAGGTTCTCTTGGGACTGTTACTCGGCACGCTGTTCGCTACGGGAGCAGTGTTCGGCATTCATCGTTTTCAGTACGACCGCATCGCCGATTCGTTGCTCTGGCAAGCGCGCCGCGCCGAAGAACAAGGGCAGGTGAAAAAGCAAGCGAGCTATCTCCAGCGCTACTTGGAGTTTCACCGCAAAGATCTCGAACAAAAAGCGCGTTTGGCCGAACTCTGGTCCGGCGATGCCTTCGCCGATGCTCCCAAGCAACGCCGCCGCGCCGTGCATCTGCTCGACGACGTGTTGGCTCAGGGCGAGGATCGCCCGGAACTGCGCCGCTTGTTGGTGAAAATTGCCCTCGAAGTGAAGCAGTTCAAAATGGCGCGCAATCACTTGGAAAAAATGTTGACGCGCGAGTTTCTTGAAATGCCGCCGAGCGTCGAGGCGGCCGGCGAGCAAACGCCTCAACCGCAGCGCGGCGAGTCCACTGGTTACGCCGGTCAACTCTTGGAGTCCGAGAACCAATGGGAAGGCGCGCGCCGCTGCTACCTCCTCGCCTTGCACCATGCGCCGAAACTAGAAAATAACTATCTCTTATTGGCACTACTCCTGAGGCGGGAAGCTCGGCTGGAACCCCTTCAACTCCGCGACAACCGGCGAGAAGCGGATCGCGCAGTCGATCGCATGGTGACGAACAATCCGCAATCGACCGAGGCGTTGTTGTCGCGTTGGAATTATCGCCGCGAATTCGGACTGATCCGCATTTACGAAGACAAGGCGAACGAGTTGGTGTCCATGGCCGAGGCCGCCCGCGATGTGGAGCAGGCATTGCGGCTTGCTCCGGAGTCGCAGGAAGCGCTGCTGGCTGCCGCCGACATGGAACGCTTCCGGGCGCGGGTAGTGCTGGCCGGCGGCGACGCGCCCGCTTCCAAGGAAAAGCTTCGGCGAGAGCATCACGAGAAGGCGTTGGAACATCTTGAAAAAGGATTGTCGCTGCACGGCAAAAAAGAAAAGCCGAACGGCGTCGATGCTATGGGCTTCCGATTATTGTGGCACAAAGCGAATTTGTTGTTAGACGACCGCGAATGGCTCGAAGGAGACGACGCGACGAACGAGAAACCCGACGCCGAACGCTGGCGCGACTGGACGACGCAAGTGACGCACGTCATCGAGCAAATCCGCGCGACGCGCGGTTCGCGCTCCGCCATCGACTTTCTCCAGGCTCGGTTGCTGTTGCTGCAACGACGTTGGGCCGAATCGGTCGCCTTGCTCGAACAGGTTCGACCGGCGCTGAGCGCGCAGCGCGATCTGACCGCTCAGCTGAACCGCTGCCTGGGCAAAGGCTACGAGCAACTCGGTGAGGCGGGGCCGATGTTCGAAGCGTATCAACGTCTGTCCGACGGCGATCCCCACTCGGCCATCGCTCGAATCGGCATGGCGCGGGCCGAATGGATGATGGGCCATCTGGACAAGGCGGCCCAGCAATTTCACCGCCTGCAAGCGAGCGGTGCCATGCCGAGCAAACTCTACATCGATTTCGCACGCCTGGAGATCGAACGTCAACGACAAGAGCCGCGCCCCGATTGGACGAACCTCGAAAAGTTAATGGATGTAACGGAGAAACTAAATCCGAATTCGGTCGAACTGCCTCTGCTTCGCGCTCAACTTTATTTGGCGCGCGACGGCAAATCCGATCGGGCCGACAACGTGCTGCGCGACGCCCAACGAGAAAAGGATGGCGACAAGCGCGTCGAGTTGTGGATCGCCCGCATTCAATTGGAATTGGTCGATGGGAACAAGAACGTCGAATCGGCCCGCGCGCTGTTGAACAAGGCGAAAAAGCTTCTCGGCGAGCGCGTGGTTCCATTGCGCTTGGCCGAGGCGCGCATCCTTGCCGAAGAGAAGGGCAAGGAGGCCGAGAAGGCGATTGACCGTCTCGCCGACGATGTCGAACAATTTCGCAACGATGAAGACAAGTCGCATTTGCTCGGCGGCCTGGCCGACATTCAGATGGGCTTGGATAATCTGGCCTCGGCGCGGCGGCTGTGGCAACAAACGGCGCAACTGCCGAGCAAACGAACCGACCTGCCCGTACATTTATTGTTGTTCGATCTGGCGAGCAAGGCCGAGGACGAAGCAGGCATCCGGCAATCCTTGGACGCCGTCCGTGAGTTGGAAGGCGATAAGGGGCCGTTCCATAGCTACGGCGAAGCCTTGCGCCTGATTGCCAAAGCACGAAAAGAGAACGACGAAACGCGGCAAAAGACGTTAGAGAATGCCGCCTCGCAGTTGGAGCGCGTGCGCATCTTGCGGCCCAAGTGGCCGGCGCTCTATCTCGCCCGCGCACAGATCGAACGCTTGGCCGGACGCCACGACGGTGCTATTCGCAATCTTCGTCTGGCGCGGGAGAACGGAGAGAATAATCCGGCGCTGGTGCGCGAACTGGTCGAACTCTTGGCCAATGCCGGACGATACGACGAAGCCGACGCCGAGTTGAAAAGGCTGCGTTCCACGTTACTAGTCCATTCCGATCTCGGTCGCATCGCCGCTTCCGTCGCCGCTCAACGCAAGGATACCGAGCGCGCCCGCAAGTTGTTCGATCTGAATCGCGGCAACGAAGACGATGGCGACTATCGACAGTTGCTCTGGGATGGGCGAATGCTCGCCCAGACGAATCGGCCCAAGGAAGCCGAGGCGAAAATGCGCGCAGCCCTGAAAGTCGCGCCGCGCGAGGCGGAGCCTTACGTCGCTCTGGTGCAATTCCTAATCGGCCGGGAGCGCGAAGCGGAGACGGAGCCTCTGCTGGAACAGGCGCGGAAAACCTTGCCCGCCGAGGATGTCGATTTGACGCTCGGCCATTGTCACGATCTGCTCGGCCAAAAGGAGCAAGCGAGAAAATGCTATGAGGCGGCTCTGCAAGGACGTCGTCAGAAAGCAGCCGTGGTGCGGCGCGTGGCTGGGTTCTACCTGAACTCGAGCCTAATGACGGCCACCGAGCCGCTCCTCCGCGAACTCGTCGATCGGCGCGTCCGCGATGCCTCGACGGACGATGTGAACTGGGCGCGCTGGCATTTGGCCCTCGTCTTGGCCGGCGGCAACGACTACCGCCGCTTTCAAGAAGCACTGTCCCTCGTAGGACTGAAGCTCGACGACAAGGGAAAGCTCGTCGTCGATGACGCCCGCCAACGCGCCGAAAGCTCCGACCAACGGCGCTACCAAGCGCGCGTGCTGGCTTCGCAAGCCGGTCAACGTCCCTTCCGACAATATGCCACCGAGCTACTTGAGGAATTGGAGCGCAACAAGGCGCTGCCGCCCGAGGATCGCTTCATTCTGGCCATGCTCTACGAGGCCGACAACGCTTGGGACAAGTCCAAGCCCATCTTACGCGAACTCGTCGAGCCGAAAGACTCCGCGCCGCGCCATCTGGCCTACTACGTTCAGACGCTTCTCGACCACAAGGAACTTACGGGAGCGGAAAAAGAGCTAAAACGCCTGGAAGCGTTGGAAAAACAGCGCGCCGCCGAGCCGAACGCCTTCGCGGCGATCGAACTGCGGGCACGATTGCTCGAAGAGCAACAACAGGGAAACAAGGCCATCGAACTGTTGGAGGAGCATCGGAAACGCCCGAACGGTCATCCCGATGAGGTGTTGTTAATCGTCAACTCGCTGGCGCGGCAGAAGAAATTCGGACGCGCCGTCGATCGCTGTTTGCAAGCGTGGAAGAACGACAAGTGCGCGCCGGAGGTGATCGGCGGCGTCAGCGTGGCCGTCCTGCGCGAGATGCAGATAAGCGACCCGGCCAGTATGGATCAAGTCGCCTCCATTGAGCAGTATTTACAAGAAGCCCTGAAGTCGCATCCGAAGAACGTCGTTTTGATGCTGCACTTGGCGGAACTTTACGATCTACGAGGTCAATGGCGCGATGCGGAGACCACCTATCGCCGGGTTTTAGAATCGGACAACGAGCCGAAGAACATCGTGGCCCTGAACAATCTGGCTTGGCTGCTGACTCAGCACGCCAACGACCCGCAAAAACATCGGGAAGCGCTGACGCGCATCGACGAAGCGATCCAGTGCATCGGCCCTCGCGCCGATCTGATGGACACGCGCGGGCTGGCGTACATGAAACTCGGCCGGCACGCCGAAGCGCTCGCCGACTTCCGCGAAGCCGTCGCCAACATGCCAACGGCATCGAATCTCTTTCACTTGGCGTATGCCCATTACAAGACCAGCGACAAAAACAACGCCCTCAAGATTCTCAAACAGGCTCAGGAACAGGGATTGCAAGCCAGTCTCTTGCACCCTTCCGAGCAAGACAATTACGAAAAACTGCGTCTGGATCTAAAGATTCGCTGAGGGTTCGTTACCAATCAACTAGATTGTAGAATGGAGTCCACAACCATGACCCTTGAGATGACTTCGACTTTGTCTGTTGCCGACGAACTTCTGAGCCGCATCGAAGACCGCACCGCCCGCGTGGCGATCGTCGGTCTCGGCTACGTCGGTCTGCCCCTGGCGGAAACGTTCGCCTGGGGCGGCTATCCCGTTCTCGGCTTCGACATCGATGCCGACAAAGTCGCCAAGCTTAATCGCGGCGAAAGCTACATCGGCCACATTCCGCGCAAACGAGTCGGCGAACTGATCGGCTCTGGACGCTTTGAGGCGACCAGCGATCCGCACCGCTTCGCCGACGCCGACGCCATCGTAATCTGTGTGCCGACTCCGCTCGGAGAAGCGCGCGAGCCGGACTTGTCCTACATCGTGCAAACCGCCGACGCCATTCGACCGCATCTGCGCCTCGGGCAACTCGTCGTTCTCGAAAGCACGACTTATCCCGGTACGACCGAAGATTTGCTGCTGCCGTTGCTGGAAAAGAGCGGTCTCAAAGCCGGTCGGGATTTCTTCCTCGCCTATAGCCCCGAGCGCGAAGATCCGGGCAATCGCGATTTTGCCACACGAAATATCCCCAAAGTTGTCGGCGGGCGAACCGAAACCTGCCGTAAGCTGGCCGTGGCCTTGTACGAACCCATCGTCGAAGGCGTCGTGTCCGTGTCCAGCACGCGCGTCGCCGAGGCGTGCAAGATACTGGAGAACACTTATCGCGCAGTCAACATCGCCCTGGTCAACGAACTAAAGAGCGTGTTCGCCGCCATGGACATCGACGTTTGGGAAGTGATCGCCGCCGCCAAAACGAAACCGTTCGGCTTTCAGGCGTTCTATCCCGGTCCCGGTCTCGGCGGGCATTGCATCCCCATCGACCCGTTCTATCTGACGTGGGCGGCGCGGCGCTACGGCCTGAACACGCGCTTCATCGAACTGGCGGGCGAGATCAATACCGCCATGCCGCAGTACGTCGTGCAGCGCGTGGCCGACGCCCTCAACGACGACGGCAAATCGCTCAAGGGCAGCCGCATCCTCGTCCTCGGCATCGCTTACAAAAAGGATGTGGACGATCCGCGCGAATCGCCGGCATTCGAGATTATCGAAATGCTGCAAGCGAAAGGCGCACTCCTCTCCTACAACGATCCGCACATTCCCAGCCTGCCGCCCATGCGGCATCACAGCCTGCGCATGGACAGTCAACCGCTGGCCCCGGAGTTTCTCGCCGAACAGGATTGCGTGTTGATTGTCACCGATCACTCGGCCTACGACTGGGATCTCGTCGTCGAGAATACCAATCTCGTCGTCGATACCCGCAACGCCACGGCGGACTGCGCCACGCCCCGCGCCCGCATCGTCAAGGCGTAAGCGATTTTGCCAGCCCGCAGCGCCAGCAAGGGAATCCCTAACTGGCGCTGCGGGCTCGGCCGTTCTCACTACGGAGCATTCCATGAGTGTATGTCTTGTCACCGGCGGCGCGGGTTTCATCGGTTCTCACATCGTCGAGGCGTTGGTTGCGCGCGGCGACAGCGTGCGCGTGATGGACAATTTCAGCACCGGCGATCCGACCAATCTGGAGCGCGTGCGCGATCGCATCGAGTTAACGGAAGGCGATATTACCGATCTTGGATCAGTTCAAAAGGCGATGGACGGCGTCGAGGTGGTGTTCCATCAAGCGGCGTTGGCGTCGGTGCCGCGCAGCATTGCCAATCCGTTGGCCACGCATCACGCCTGCACCACCGGAACATTGAACGTCCTGCTGGCCGCGCGGGATGCCGGAGCGCGCCGCGTCGTCTACGCCGCCAGTTCCAGTGCCTACGGCGGATCGCGGAAATTGCCCAAGCGCGAAGACGATCCGACGATCCCCCTCTCGCCCTACGCCGTGGCCAAACTGGCCGGCGAGCAATACTGCGCCGTTTTCGCCGACGTGTACGGATTGGAGACGGTGCGGCTCCGCTATTTCAACGTGTTCGGCCCGCGTCAATCGCCGAACAGCCCCTATGCGGCGGTGATACCGAAATTCATCGAGGCGATGACGAACGGACGCGGTCCGCTTCTCCACGGCGACGGCGAACAGTCGCGCGATTTCACCTACGTCGCCGATGTGGTGCAAGCGAACCTGTTGGCCGCCGAAGCGCCCGGCGTCAGCGGCCAAGTCTACAACATCGCCTGCGGCCGGCGCACTTCCCTCTTAGAGTTGGTGGGACATCTCAACGAATTGTTGGGCACGTCCCTCGCGCCGGAGCATACCGATGCGCGCTCCGGCGACGTGCGCCACAGTTTGGCCTGCATCGACGCCGCCCGCGCCGACCTGCACTACGAACCGACCACGAACATGGTGACCGGCCTGCGCCACTGCCTGGCGTGGTGGCGACGGCTGCATCCAGAGACCGCGACGGCAGCGGTGTAATCCCCGCCGCTTAGCAATTGATTCCGACGAGCAGGGGGCGTCAGCCCCCTGAGTGCGGTCAATCGGGGGGCTGACACCCCCCCTCGCTCGGCAAGAATTATAATCGTTGGTCTTCTCAGATGCCGATGTTGGCTAGGGTGTCGAGCAGCCGGCGAGCGAGGCCGGCCAGCAGCGGTGCCTTGGCTTCGGCGGCAAAGAGTGCGGCTTCCAGCCGATCCTTCGCAGTAGCCAAAACACTGGGAGACGCTCCGTGATGTACCGCTCGCGTCAGGTTCGCCGTACTCTCGGCCAAATGAGCCACTTCAGACGTCGGGGGAGAAGGCATCGCCAGCAGATGCGCTAACTCCTCCACAAGCTCGGCCAACACCGAACGGACTTCGCGACTTAGCGGTTTGGGATCGCGTAAGATTTCGGCAATGGCGTGAAGGCTGGACTGTACTCCGGTCGCCATCGGCTCTGGAGAGGGGAACTTTTCTGGCACGGTTGAATCTCCTCGGGAAAAATCGTCTCCTTCCTTTATAGCACACAGAGGCTCGGTTCAACGCGCATTAGAACGGCCGTCCGATCGTCTTGAGATCGACAATGGTGAGAATAGTCGGAGATTTCGCCGAAGAGCGTGTCGAGGATCGCCTCCGGCGATTCGTAACGATGACGGCGAACCAGATCGAGCATGCGCTGCACGCCGAATGGTTCTCCCGAAGGCGATTGCGCCTCGATGACACCGTCGCTGTAGAGCAGAAGGAAGTCGTCGGCTACCAACGGGACCGGCAGCGAAGTCGGATAGGTTTTGTTTGCGTCGATGCCCAAGGGCATTCCGAGACTGGAGAGAACCGTCTTGATTTCACCCTCGGCATCGAGAAGGTAACCAGGGCAATGGCCGGCGTTGGAATAGACCAGGGATTTCCCGTCGAGATCGAGGCGGGCCAGGAAGAGAGTGACGAATCGATCGTCGAGATTTTCGCCTGCCAGCCGATGGTTGGTCAGCGTGAGAATCTGTCCCACATCGGTGCAAGTCGTGGTCAAGGCATGGAGATAGGCGTGCGTCTCGGCGACGATCAGCGCCGGCCCGATGCCGTGGCCGCTGGCGTCCGCCAACACGATGGCCAAGCCGCCGCCTTCGAGTCCGATGAAATCGAAACAGTCGCCGCCCACGTCTTGAGCGGGAACCGATTTGCCGCTGATCTGGAAGCTGGCGGACGACGGCATTCGTTTGGGCAATAATGCTTGCTGAATGGTATGAGCGACGCGCCGTTCGCGCTCCTGCTCTCGCAAACTCTTCTCCGCCGCGCGCCGTTCGATAAACTGGCCGATTTGTCCGCTGAGAGTGGCCATCATCTGAACGACACAGTCGTCGGGCTGCGCCTCCGCGCGGCTGAAAAACTCCATGACGCCGAGGAACTCCAAGCCGTCTTCGATGGGAAAAGCAACGGCTCCCCGCAGACCGGACTGAGCGGCAGGCAGCGAACGAGGCAGGTGAGATTCAAGGCTCATATCCGGGATGCACACAAGCTGACGAGTCGCCCAGACGCGACCCGCCAGACCCAAGCCTCTGACAAAGGCGTTCTGTCGGCAATACTGCTCGAAGGGAGATCCTTCGATTCCGGGACTATGCCAGAATTCCACGCAGCGAAGGACCTGGGCTTGGCGATCCACGGTCCAGAACAGGCCGACCTGCCAATCGAGACTCTCGCAAATCGTCCGTAGAATGGGCTTGGCAATCTCTCGAAGATGGGAGGCCTTGGCCAGGATATTCGTCACCCGACAGGGGACCGACATCAAACGAAGGGTCTTCTGATTTTCCTCGACGTGTTGGATCAACTGTTTTTCGATCATCGCCAATTTGGCGGGCATTTCCTTCGTCAGTTGCATGGCGGACTCGGCGAGGCGCTTGGCGTTCCGCATCGTCGCGCTGCTGAACAGAATCACGGCGGAACCCACCAGGACGTACAAAAGCAACCCGATCTGATCCAAGGGGTCTTCGATCGCGAAAGAGTAGCGGGGGGGGAGGAAGTAATAAATCAACCCCAGCAAGCTCAGCGCAAAGGCCAACGAGCAGGGCCGCGCGCCTCCAGAGTACCCCGTGAATAGAAGGGCTAATATCATCCACAGATAATGCAGATGGACGTGCAAGATCGGATCGAGCAATCGGCACAGCGCCAAGGCTAAAGCCACGCTCAGCACGGCCAAACCGTAGCGGACAAAAATCGAACGAGTTGTGCGTGTCATAGGCGAAAGACTCCCTTGTCTTATGTCGATCATTCAGGGGTACTCCCCGAATCGGCTGACACAGCGACTGTAGTTTGTTCCTTGCCTCAGACCTTTTTAGGCTCTATTCCTTCATCCGCGGACAATGCCCAAGACCTAATGAATTGATTTATTTATCCTACGCTGAGGTAGTGCTTCCTCACAAGGCGGAAACGCGCATCTAACATACTTTTCACTCTTTCAACACAAGCGGGTCGATCGATGGTCTGAACGAGGATGCGTACAATGAACCGCGGAAGACGTTGACGCCCTCGCATTCTTTTGACAGGTGGGCTTTCCC
>JAKBCS010000248.1 GCA_021807595.1 Planctomycetota bacterium
GAAGGGCGACACACTCACCGAAGCAAAAGAGCAGATGAACGCCGGAAACATCACCCACTTGGTTTGTCTGAAAGAGAAAGCGTACAAGTTGTCAACGCTCGGCGAACTGAAGGTCGGAGATCGAGCGTCGAGCGCAAAGGCCATCGAGACGTGAATCTGTTCTTCGATAAGGAAAAGAATCTGTTGGTCAAAATGGAGACGCGCGGCAAGAACCCGATGGCCGGAGGCGAGGAGTTTACTGCTACTACTCTTTACGAAGATTACAATAAAGTAGACGGCATCATGGTGGCCCACAAAGTTACCGTCAAGCGCGACGACAAAATGTTCGTGGAAAGCACCATCACCGGAATGCTCAACGGCAAAGTGGTGGAGAAAGTGAATGTTCCCGGCGCGCGTACCGCCACGGGATTGCCGAATGGTCGCTATCTCGTCGCCAGTCAAAATAATCAGCGTGCTTATAAGATAGATCGTACCGGGAAGATCGTCTGGGAAGTAGAGGCGAGCGGGCCTACCGTCCAGGCAAGCCGCCGTTAAGACCCACGAGATGATGACCGGCTCAAGGGTTCCGTAGTCTGCGTCGAAGCGCAGCGATACCCACCCTGCTCTTCCGGTGGCTCTCGTTCCTCGACCCACCCTACAAATATTAAAGGTTTGCGTTTGCCATGAGTCGGTAGCAAGGCTAAGGAGAATCAAAGATGACAGCGATCTTGTCTCGTCCACGATCGAACTCCTCCCAAGTCCTCTCGACACCGTCTCTCCGCGTCTTCCTTTCGGCATTCGCGTTCGTCTCAATCGCGCTATTCGTGGTCGGTCTCTTGTGTGCGGCGGGAAAGCTAGAGGACGAGCAACCTCTGCGCGACGCGGGATTGACCAACAGCGGTCCATCGTTATTGACGTTCTTCCACGCGCGAGCGCGCACCGAGATCGACCGCGAACCGCTTCAACGGCTTCTTCAGCAGTGCGCTAATGGTTCGCCGGAAGAACGTGGGCGGGCGACGGCGGAGTTGCTCGGTTTGGGACCGTTGGCGTTGCCGGTTCTGCGCCGAGCGGTCGGGGATCTCGACCATCCCGATCTTGCCGCGCGCGCCAGCCGCTGTATCCCGTGGCTAGAGGGACCGGCCAGCGATCGGCTATTGATCGCGGCCGCACGCGCTTTGGCCCGGCACAAGCCGGACGGCGCGGCGGAAGCGCTGTTGGCTTATCTGCCGTTGGCCGAAGAGGGCGAAGTCGTTCGCGCGATTGACGACGCGCTGGCCGCAGTGGCCGCTCCCCAAGGCAAACCCGACCCTGCTCTCCTCCGCGGCCTCGCCGATCCACTCGGCGTGCGTCGCGCCGCCGCCGGAGTGGCGCTAAGCCGCGCCATCCCATCGGAACCGGTGCCCGGCGTTCGTAAGTTGCTAGAGGATCCCGCTCCCCTTGTTCGGCTTCGCGCTGCGTTGGCGTTGGCGGAAGCGAACGACGCCGATGCCGTTCCCGTACTGATCGACCTGCTCGGCGTGCTGTCCGCTGCTCAACGACAGCCCATCGAAGAATATCTGAGCAAACTGGCCGGCGAGTGGGCTCCTACCGTCCAATTCGCCAGCGAGGATAAGATCGGCCGTCGCATTCGCCGCGATGCCTGGGCCGCTTGGTGGCGCAACGCCGACGCCGACTCGCTCCGCGCCGCCGTCCGCGAACACACGCTCACGTCCGAGGATCGAGTAAAAATCGCCGCTTTGCTCGAGAAGATCGGCAGCGACGATTTCAACGAACGCGAAAAGGTTACAAAAGAGTTGTTCGCTCTGGGACGTATCTGTATTCCGCAACTGCGCGAAACGGCCAAGAGCAAAGACGCCGAAACGGCGCGCCGCGCCGGCCGATTGATCGAACGCATCGAAGGCGATCCCATTCACCATCTACCCTCGGCTGCCGTGCGCATTCTGGCTTTGCGGAAGCCGTCCCATTCTGTCGAAACTCTTTTGGCGTATCTGCCCTTCGCCGAGAATGAAGGCATCGCCGGGGATACCAAGAACGCGCTCACGACCCTTGCCCTCCAAGACGGCAAGCCGCATCCATCCTTAATGCGATCTCTAAAAGACTCTAATCCCGAAGTGCGGGCCACGGTCGCCGAGGTACTCCTGCAAGGGGGAGGGCCGGAAGGACGCGCCGCCGCTCGAACGTTGCTGGCCGACGACTCCCCGGAAGTGCGCCTGAGGGTCGCCCTCGTCTCGGCACGCTCCAACGATCGGGACAGCGTGCCGGTTCTTATCGAATTGTTGACCGTACTCCCCATCGACCGTGTGTCACAGGTCGAGGCGTCGCTCTATCAGTTGGCAGGCGACACCGCGCCGGACACCTCCGCGGGGACCGAAAAAGTCGACCGCAAGAAGTGCCGCGATGCCTGGATGGCATGGTGGAAAGTCAATGCGACGCGCGTCGATCTCGCCCGCCTGACGACGCAGCCTTGGTTCGGCTTTACGCTTATTTGCGACTTGCAAGGAAATCGCGTCTACGAGTTGGATCGCCAGGGCAGGCAACGCTGGTTGATTTCCAGCGCCGGCGGACCCAGCGACGCTCGCATCCTGCCCAACAATCGCGTCCTCATCGCCGAGTACGGCGCAGATCGCGTCACCGAGCGCGATCTCAATGGGAAAATCCTTTGGGAAAAGCATATCCCTAATCCGGTCAATGTGCAGCGGCTGCCGAACGGGAATACCTTCGTCGCCACCGTCAACGGTCCCATTTTCGAGTTCGATCGCTCCGGGAATGAGGTGACGCGCATCAATAATGCTGGCGGTGCCAATCTTCTGGCCGCCGTCCGCACGCGCCGCGGTACCATCGTCGCTTTGACGCAGAACGGGCAATGCTGCATCCTCGACTCCGCCGGTCGGCAATTGAAAACGTTCGCCGGTGGACGATTCGGCAACGGCCTGGGGGGTATCGACGTGACACCTCAGGGACGCATCGTCCTCGCCCAACAAAATCGCGGCAAGGTGGTGGAGTTCGATTCCGAGGGCAAAACCATCGTCGAGGTAGACGCACCCAATGCTGTCTCCGCAACAAGCCTGCCGAACGGCCATTTTCTCGTAGCCGCCCAAAATGCCCAGCGCGTCTATGAGGTCGATCGCGCTGGCAAGATCGTCTGGGAACACTCTAACGCGGGCCAGGTGATCCGAGCGCGGCGGCGTTGAGTTTTGGTGCCGCTCATAAACGGAGGAAACAACAATGATTCTCAGGCTCTCTTGGAACCTAAGCACACTCGCAACGGTTGGCATTTTTGTCCTCGTTCTCGGCGCTGCCCCGCTGTCTGCCGACGAGAAGCTCGAAGGAATCGCCTGTCGCTCCGTACATCTGGGTTATTCGGCAGGGGAAGGCACGGCGTTTTACAACGAAGTTGTCGTCGAACGATCCGCTGCCGGTACATACTTCTGCGCTTGCGGGTGGGACAAGGGCTATTTCGGAATTCAAGAGTTAGGGAATGGTAAAAAGGTGGTTCTCTTCTCCGTCTGGGACTCGAACCAGAACGATCCCAAAGCGGTCGGCGAAGACAAGCGCGTGAAACTGCTGCACAAGGACGGCAAGGTTCGCATCGGTCGCTTCGGCGGCGAAGGGACCGGAGGGCAATCGTTCCTCGATTACGATTGGAAGGTCGGCGACACCTATCGCTTTCTGGTTACCGCCAAAGTCAACGGTCGGCGCACGGAGTATGCCGCATTCTTCTACATTACCGAAGATAAGAGATGGAAACATTTGGCGACATTCTCCACCATCACCGGCGGTACGAAATTGGGCGGCTATTACTCGTTTGTGGAAGACTTCAAGCGAGATCGCGTCTCGACGACCAAGCCGCGCCGAGCGCGCTTCGGGAACGCTTGGATAAAGACGCCCGACGACAAGTGGAAAGCGATAACTGAAGCTCGATTCAGCGCCGACCGCAATCCGTCGACGAACATCAACGCCGGTGCGATGGAGGGGCGATTCTTCCTCGTCACCGGTGGAGAAACCAAAAATACGGATGTGAAATTGAGAGAAACGATTCAACTGCCCAAAGAGACAGAACGAACCGAACCGAACGATCTGCCGACAACCCGATAATCGAGGGCGGCAGCCGCCCTAAAGGAGCCGACCAAGGACGACGATTTCCTTTCGTCCCGCGGCAAGAAGTCGCGCGTGCCGAGGATGGCGGATTGGGGAGTGAAGGGCGCTCGCTACCCCGCGTTTAGGGGAAACGGCTCCTCGTTCGACACGCCGAAATAAACACAAATCGGAGAGAAAGACGAGAAGAAAATGCACCCGGACTGGAGCGGCTTCCAGATGCTCGAACTACCGTACAAAGGTGGCGAAATGTCGATGGTGCCGATCGCGCCGCGCTCCGGCGATGGTCTAGCGGCCTTCGAGAAAAAACTCATCCTGCCGGACGAATGCATTTGTCGAAGTCAACGACAAAAGTGCCGAGGCTGCGGTCGCCACCGCCCTTACGATGGCGGTAGGGCCGCGCCGAGAACTGTTCCGTTTACCCCACTTTCAAGGCGTATCGC
>JAKBCS010000249.1 GCA_021807595.1 Planctomycetota bacterium
GACGGCTAAGGCGAGTATAAAAATCTCCAATGGGAAAGCGGTGTGCGCGGCCTGGGGCGATCTCGACAACGACGGCCAACTCGATTTGCTCGTCGGCTGCCTGAGCGGTCCCAATCGCTTCTTCCGCAACAAGGGCGACGGCACCTTTGAGGATGCCACACAAGCCATCGGCCTGGGGCAGCGAATCTTCAACACCCAAGCCGTGGCGCTGGTCGATCTCAATAACGACGGTATCCTCGATGTCGTGTTCAACAACGAGGGGCAAGAATCGTGCGTGCTGCTCGGCAATCCCGAATTCGCCGCCAAACGCACGCCGGTGACACTGTTTGTTCACGGCAAAAACGGCGTCGTGGGCAGTCGCGTGAAGTTGACGGATGTGGACGGCAAATTGCGCGGAACCTCCTTCATCTCCGGCGGCGACGGTCGCGGCGGACAGGCGGTACCGGCCGCGCGCTTCGCCGTAGCGCCGGGAAAATACCGCGTCGAATTACTCCTCAGCAACGGCGAACGGCGCGACAAAGACATCACGGTCGCCACGACGCATTTGTCTAGTATCCTCGACGGGCAATCGGCGAAAGCTAAATAGAGAAGATTTCACCGCGGAGAACGCACAGAGCGCAGAGTAATATCATGAAAAAACACGCTGTTTTTCCCTTTTGGCACGTCCGAATGATTCTCATCGCCTTCTCTGCGCTCTCCGCTTTCTCCGCAGTGAAATCTGTTTCATGCGCCGCCGAGCCGGCCTCCACCTATCGGGGCGATTCGCGCCGCACGGGGAGCGACGGGAAGGACGGCCCAGCGTCGCCGAAAGTGCTTTGGGTCTGGAAATCGTCCGATCACTTCATCGCCGCCCCGGTCGCCGCCAAGGATCAATTGTTCGTCTCGGGATTGGGCGGGTTTAACATCCCCGTGCTGACGTGCTTGAACGTCGATCCGAAAGCCGACAAGCGCGTCGTTTGGACCAAGTCAACGCCTTACCTGAAATTGCCCGCCGTCAGTTCGCCCGCCCTCCACGACGGCAAGTTGATCTTCGGCGACGGTATGCACCAAACCGACGGTGCAATCCTGCACTGTCTTCGTCTCGATAAAGGACGGATGTTGTGGCAATATCCGATCCCCGGCAATCTCGTGCATTTGGAGGGATCGCCAACGATCTCCGAGGGGCGCGTGTATCTGGGCGGCGGCGCGGCTGGAGTGATCTGCGTCGATCTCAACCGCATTCGCCTGAACGACAAAGAGATGGAAGTAGCCGGGATCGAGAAATTGCTCGACGCCAGATGGGCCGATCTGCAAGCGAAATACGAAGCGGACAAGAAGAAGAACCCCGATTTCGCCGTGCCGCCGAGCGAAGATGACTTGCCCAAGCCGACGCCGGTCTTAGCCTGGCAACAGGGCAAGGACAAATGGCACGTCGATGCCCCCCTCGCCGTGGCGGGGGAGCGCGTCTTGGTCGCCTCGGCATTTCTCGACAAGGAAAAAGTCGGCGATCGCGCTCTCTTTTGTCTCAATTCCAAGACCGGCGACATCGTGTGGCGCGCGCCGCTGCGCGTCAATCCGTGGGGCGGACCTTCGCTGTCCGGCGATCTCGTTGTGGTCGGCGGCAGCACCATCGGCTACGATCCCAAACAGCTCAAGCAAGCGCGCGGCGCGGTGGCCGCCTACCAGATGAGCGACGGCAAAGAAAAGTGGAAGAAAGACGTACCCGCCGGCATCGTCTCTTGCGTTGCGCTGACGAAAGATCTCGCCCTGGCCACGGCGACCGACGGCAAAGTGAGAGCGTTCGACTTACAGACCGGCGAACGAAAGTGGATTTACGATGTAAAGACTCCGTTTTTCGCCCCGGTCGCCGTTGCTGGGAACGTGGCCTATGCCGGCGATCTGCGCGGCGTCGTCCATGCCATCAACCTCGCCGACGGTTCGGCCAAATGGAAGCTGGATCTCGCCGCCGAACCGGTCAAAGCGCCGGGAATGATCTACGGAGGCCCGGTCCTCCACGGCGGACGCCTCTATGTCGCCACCTGCAACCTGGAAGGGCCGAACGCACGCCAGCCAACCGCGGTTGTGTGCATCGGAGAGAAGTAAAGGGACTGCTCTATGTCGCCGTACAAAATGGGTTTGGTCGCGTTGGTTGTCGTCTTCGCGTTTCTGGCCGCGCGCGGCGAGGATGCGAAGTCGGATATCGTCGTCGATAAAGACAAACGCACCGTCGCGATCGCGGCGAAAATCGCCCCGCGCATCATCAACGATCCCCGCTATAAACGGGAAGACGGCAAACCGTATCCGCTCGAAGTGATCGCGAGTTGGCCTTTTCCCAAGGGGCAAAAGGCTCACGAAACGGTAGTGACCATCGACGCCAAACCGAGCGAGGTCCACAAGGCGTTGGAGAGCCTCGGCCTGAAGGCGGGCAAACCCGCCGTCGGCGAGAGCAAGGAAGCACCCCAAGGCCCGGAAGTGAAAATCTATCTCGAACTGCCGGCGGAAGGAGACAGAACGAAACGTTTGCCGATAGAAAGACTCCTCGTTGATCCAAAAACCAACAAGCCGATGCCGAAAGTTCAATGGCGTTTCACCGGCTCGGCGCTCAAGCAGCCCAACCCGGACAAGGACGAAAAGGTTTATGGCGCGGATTTAACCGGCACGCTGATCTCGATTTTCCCCGTCACCGATCAGACGGTGTTTCAGACGAACTTGACCATGAAGGAAGAAAAGTACGTCAAGTTGGAGACGAATACCAAGCTGCTGCCCAAGGAAGGCACGGCGGTGAAGCTGATCCTCGAAGTACCGGCGAAAGGGAAATAACCATGCCGCGCTTTTGTTTGCTGTCGCATAGAATCGCCGTCGCTTCGCTGTGGCTCGCGCTCGCGGGATGCAGTCGCACCACCGTCGTTGGACCTGCGGAGACTACCTCGCTTGCCAAGGAAACGCCTTCCAAGGCCAAGGTTGCCCGCGGCCAAGCCGAGGAGCCTGCCACGACGCCTTTCGCCTTCTCCGAGGATGCCGGCGGCGTGCTGTTGGCCAAGGTCTTGCCGCCCAGAGATCCGGAGCCGCCCCTCCGAGAGCGTTCCTTGCGTCATCGCGGTCCCGTCGATACGTCGATGTACCCTCCGTCCCTGCCGCTGCCGCCCAGCATGGCCGGCCTTCCTCAATCGCCTACCTCGGACAAACGCGTGGCGTTACGTCCGCGCCTTGTGACGGAGGAGTCGCTCGACTTGCCGACCGACGCGCCCCGCTTGCCTGCGACTCCACCTCTGCCCGACAATGGACGCATCCGCGTTCCATCTCCCGACGTGAACAGCCCCATCCCCTTACCGATTCTCGCGCGTCCCGTCTCGGATCGGGCTTCGCTGGACGATCCGACGCTCGCCGCTTCAAACGCCGCCGCACTGGCCGCGCCGATACCGCCGCGCACCCTCAAGGCCCCGTTCCTCAGACAGGCGTTACCCGATCCCTACGATCGTCGCCGAACCAGCGAGCCGGTACCCGTGGAGTTGAAAGAATGAGAGGTATCCGCCCTACCCGCACGGGTCAAGAATAACGGGTCGGATCGGCGATACCCGAAGTCTCGAATCCGGCGCGGCGCAGCACACACGAATCGCAACGGCCGCAGGCTGTGCCTTCGGGAGCGGGATCGTAGCAACTATGGGTCAGGCTAAAATCGACGCCCAGCGACGCTCCCAGACGAATGATGTCGGCTTTCGACAGTTGAATCAGCGGCGTGTGGATGTGAAAGCGGCCCTTGTGTTCGACACCGGCTTTGGTGGCCAGGTTTGCCAATTGCTCGAACGCAGCGATAAATTCCGGACGACAATCGGGGTAGCCCGAGTAGTCGATGGCGTTTACTCCCATGTAAATATCAAAGCTCTCCAATACCTCTGCCCAAGCCAGAGCCAGCGAGAGAAAAACCGTATTGCGAGCTGGAACGTAGGTAATGGGAATGCCACCGTTCATCGCTTCGACGGAACGGTCTAGCGGCACGGGAATATCCGCCGTCAATGCCGAGCCGCCGAACGCACGCAAATCCAATTCGAGCGTTCGCTGTTCGACTGCACCGAGTGAGGAAGCGACGCGACGTGCCGCTGCTAACTCCGCCGCGTGGCGCTGGCCGTAGGCAATCGTCAGAGCGTGGCAGCGGAAACCTTCGCGCCGCGCCACCGCCAGCGCGGTGGCCGAATCGAGACCGCCGCTGAGAAGCACGACCGCCGGTTTTTCTGAAGCCGAAGACATCGCCACCTCCTTTTCTCCCTCTGCGCTCCTACTGCGGTAGAGACAGACGCACAGCGCCATTAAGATACAACTCACACGGCGAACCGGCAGCGTAAGCTGCCGGGTAGAATCTCCGAGCCAGGCCGAGTAAGCTGCCGGGTAGAATCTCCGGACGGCAGCGTAAGCTGCCGGGTAGAATCTCCGGACGGCAGCGTAAGCTGCCGGGTAGAATCTCCGGACGGCAGCGTAAGCTGCCGGGTAGAATCTCCGA
>JAKBCS010000113.1 GCA_021807595.1 Planctomycetota bacterium
GGATGCGGCAAATCAAATCAATCGGCACGTCGATCTTCTGATCGGGAGCGAGGTCGCGCCAGTAGAGGACCAGTTCGCGACCACGCAACTCGAAGGCGCTGAGCAGCGGACGTTGGCCGTCGTTGGGGAGACGGATATAGTCCTTGAGTTGCTTCATGTCTTCGGGTACGGTCAGGCCGCCGGGGAGGCCGAGGATGGCCACGGCCATGCCTTGACCCTTGCCGCTGGCATTCTCGATGTGGACGTTCAGTCGTACCGTCTCGCTCTCGCGCACCGAGGTGCGGTCCAGCTTCGCCGATAGGTTGACGGGACAGTTGACGGCGCTGGCGGGTTGATGCGTTTGATAGGACCAAGTGAGCGTATAGGGGAAGACGTTCTTGCCGGTGATCTCGACGCGCACCGCGTTCTTGCCGGAGTGAAGCGTCGATTCGGCATCGGGGATATTCAAGGAGAGCGGCTCCGTTGCGCCGGCGGCGAAGGGAAGTGCGGCGACTTGCTTGTCGGCGACGAAGAGGCGAACCTCGCCGGATTCGGGCGTCTTCTTGTTGGCCTTGGTGTACAGGATCAACGCCTTGAGGGCGAGGATGGTCGATTGCGTCGAGCCGAAGCCGCCGTAACCGCCGCGCTGTTGACCGAGCCACTTGACCGCCTTTTGGACGGGGGCGTTGAACTCGCCGGGGTTGGCTTTGAGCCAGCCGAGGAGGGCGAGTGAAGTCGTTTCGATCTGCAAATCGCGGCCGCCGGAGCCGGTGATGCTCGTTTGCTCGGCGTCGAGATGGCCGTCGGATTTTTGCAATTCGACGATCTTTTTCAGCAGCTTCGTCGCCTCCGCCGTCTTGGCGCGATTGATGAGGCTATTGGCGACAAGAGAGAGGAAGTAAGGATCTTTCGATGCCTTCGCTTGCTCGCCGAGCGCGGTCAATTCCTTGGTGATGTCGTCGTCTTTGCCGCCCTCGGTCAGAGCCCAGACGATGTAGGCGTCGGTGATGTTCTGCGGGGCACGGCCAAAGCTGTCGATGGCGCGCGGATTGCGTTTGAAGCCGCCCTTGCCGTCGCGCTGATTGAGGAGGTAATCCTGGGTGCGGCGAATCATGGCGGGATCGACATCGTGAACCGTCGCCATGTCGCGGAACTCCATCAAGCCGTAAGCCGTCAACGCTTCGTGAGCCGGAGCGGTGCCGCCAAACCATTCGTAGCCTTCCTTCTTGTGCTGGGCCGGATTTACACACTCGAACGAAGTCAATTTCTGATAGCCGCGGTCGAGCAGTTCGTGAGCGCGGCGTTCGACTTCGGGCTTGGTTTGATCGCTCTCTTTCAGATACTGCAAGACGAGGATGTTGGGATAGTTGCTCGTCGAGGTTTGCTCGAAACAGCCGTTCGGCTCGCGCAACAGCGATTCCAGACCCTTTTGCAGATCGGCCAACGTAGAAGGATAAACCTGTACGGCACATTTCAGAGTGCCTTTGACCCAATTCTTGGGCAGCGGCAGATCCGTCGTCGCCGATTTCTCCAAGACATCGCTATGGGAACCCACGATGGGGAACCCTTCCGGCACGATGCGCACGGTGGAGCGCACGGTGTCGGCGGGGAAACCGTCGGCCTTGCCGGTGAAGGCCAGCGTGGCCGTGCCTTCTTGGACGGTCGGTTGGAAACGATACAGCTTGCGAATGTTGGCGTTCGCGGGCACAGAGCATTCGTCTTGCCCCCTCACCCTGCCCTCTTTCCCTGAAGGGGGAGAGGGTTCGGGCAAGAGCGAGAGGTTCGTGTGTTCGAGGACGGAGACGCTGGCGGAGCGCGTTTCGTTGGTGTTGTTGGTGACGGCCAAGGGAATGTCGAGCTTGTCGCCGGCAGTCACTTCCAATGGCAAACGGGGCTGGACGGTGAAGGGTAGACGCGAGACGAGGGTGGTCGTGGTAGCGCCGAGCCGTCCGTCGAGTGTGTGGGCGTAGGCCGTCACTTCGAAGCTGCCGAGCGAATCGCACAGATCGAACGAGACTTGGCCTCTTCCGCCCGGCAGAACCAGAACGGGATGCCAGTAGAGCGTCTCGGCGAAGTCGTAGCGTTCTTCGGCGGGACCGCTGGCCTTGGCATGGGCGAAGACGCGCACCGGCATGGGCGGCAAGGCGATTTGAGCGCGCAGTTGATCTTGCTGCAATCGATCGAATTGTTGCAATCCCCTGAAGCCTGGGGGCATGATGGGCATTCCTGGGACGGGCATGCGTCCGGCCGCAGCGGCCGGAGCCAACGCTTGTTCCAAATCTTTTCGCGCGTGCAATTCACCGCGTCGTTTCTGCTTCTCCTCGAATGCCGCCCTCCCTCCCTTCTGCACCTGGGGGAACCTTTTAACGGCAGCCTCTTTGCCCTCGGCGATGGCTCCACCGAACGCCTGCGGAGCTTTTGCCGGATTCATGGGCGCGCCTGTGCCTGCCATTCCGGGTTTGGCCATCCAGGCATCGACCTTGGCACCATTCTTCCCATCGAGCGCTTGGTTTCCACCCGCTCCGGCAAGATCTGCCATTTTTTCCACTTTTTGGGCTTTTTCCTGCGCCGCGTTCGGGAGGGCGAGCCGTCCGAGACTGTTCAATTGTGCCACGGACCTTTCGGCAGATGGATGCGGCGGCGCGGCGTGCCAAAAGAGTTTGGCCAACAACACGACCGCGACGCAGCAGACCGCCGTCGCCAAGTAGTAGGGTGCAGCCTGAGCCAGACGGCGCAGCAGGGCGAGTACCAGACAGAAGATCGCCGCCGCCGCCAAGAGCGCTCCCAGAACCGGCGTACCGACACGGCGGGTTCGATCGAGGAAGTCGTCGTATTTCTTCAGGGCAATGAGGGCGGCGCGGTAAGCGTCATCTTCGCGCGATTCCTTCTCGATTTGTTCGTCCCGCGCGACCTGAGCCGTCAGCACTTCCAAACGGCGCTCGCGGTCCTTCTCCACGCGATCGAGTTCTTGTTGCGTCAGATCGGTCGTTTGCGGCTGCGATTGGCCGATTGTCACCAATAATCGCTCTGCTTCATCCTTTTCTCGGCGGCGGAATTTGTTCGGATCTTGCTCGGCAAAGCGACGCCAGCCTTGTGTACCCAAAAGCAGATCGAGCGCCTCGGCGGCCTGTGGATGCGAACCGAGCAGGAAGTCGGCATACTCCAAATCTTCGGGGCGGCGCACTTCGGTCGTCAGCAGGAAGTGGGCCGGCATACTGCGCAGCGTCTTGTCGTCGGCCAGTTTCACGACACTCTTGTCCACGACACGCAGCAGGATGACGGCGGGGGTCGGCTCGGCGTTCTCGGTGTTGGCCGCGACATCCAGCTTCACCGTCTGACGCGGTACATACGTCTGTTGATCCGCCGTCAAGGTCATCCGAACGTACTCGGCGGGTTGACGGTACATGAGGCGCTCGGCGACCGGACGCAGTTCGCGCCGCGCGCCGTCGCCGGGCAGAATCTCGAACACCGTGACGCGGCAGACACCGCCCGTCCCGCCAGCCGGATGCAGCGTCGCACGGGCCTCGGCCTCGCCCTTTAGCTCGGTGGAATCGAGCAAGCGCCCGCGACAGTAGACGCCGACCATCAAGGATCGCTTGGCCTTGCTCCGCACCGTTACGGGGATGCTCTGTCCCGCCGTCACCACACCGGCGGGCAGAGTCAACACTACGCCTTCGGGCTTGACGTTCGGCAAATCGTGGAGTTTCGTCACACCGGAGGGCGAATCGACTTGCAGTTGATACTTGTGTCCCGGCTTCGGGGCGAACTCGAAGCGGCCCATGCCCTGATTCAGTTCCGGCGTCTTTTCGCTCGTCAAGGTCTCGACGGCGACGCCTGTGGGCTTGCCGTCTTCGAGCAGTTGGCCTTTGAGGTCGGCGGGCTTGCCGAGCGTGCTGTGGACCTGAAAGTACACGCGATTGGTCAGATCGGCCACGAGATCGCCGCCTTCGGGGAAGAACTCGATGTCGAGCTTCTTCAGCACGATCGGCAGGGGGCGGACGATGGCTTCCGGCATGGCGCGCTCGTCGAAGCGCACCGCCACCGTGCCCAAGCCGCGCTCGATGGCCTTGGGCAGTTTGAAGCGGACGTTGACTTGCCCGTCGTCGTCGGTCTGAAATGCAAACGCTTCGGACTTACGCTCTCCGTTTGCTCCGTATTGTTGATTGTCGATGGATACGGTGACATCGACGCGGCAGTTCTTGACCGGCTTGCCGTCGAGGTATTGGGCCTTGCACCGCGCCGAGACTTCCTCGCCGGGGCCGTAGGATTTCTTGTTGAAATCCAGTTCTTTGTTGAGCTTCGGCTTCTCGTATTTGTTGACGAGGAACTTGCGCCTCTGTTCGGGGAAGCGCTGCTGAGCCTCGCGGACGATCAGCGCGTATTCGCCACCCGGCGCGTTTTCGTCGAGAACGACCTCGCCCGCGCCGATGCCGCGCAAAGGCTTTCCATCGGGACCATCGACCGCCTTCGTTCCATTGGGCAGCGATTCGGTCAGCGCGGTTCGACCTTGGGCGATAAGGCGTTCGGGATTACCCGGTCCAGGGGACGCTAAGAAGAATTGCAGGTTCAGATCTTCTTGGGGCGGCTTCAGGCTGAAGCGATCCAAGGTCAGCGAGCGGAAACGCACCGTCTCGCCGAGTTGATACATCGGCTTGTCGATTTCGAGATGCGCGACGTAGACGGGTGCGGCCAATTGCATCTGTTCGCGCAATTCGACCTGCGAGCCGTTCTCGCGCCGCGCCGACACGAACAGCGTCGGCTGGCTTCCGGCGGGGACAGGCAGGTCGGGGGGCAGCTTTACACGATACTCGCCGACCGCGGACCGCGTTGCCTCGACCTTTTTGCCGATCGTTTGGCCGCGATCCTTTACTTCGAACGTGAGTTTGGCGTCGGCCGGTTGGCCGTTCAGGTTGGTCGTGAAGATCTGATAGTCCGTCGGCGCACCGGCGCGAAGGGTCAATGGTCCCTGCACCTTGAGTTGCAGGTTGGCTTCGCGCTGCTTGTTGCGAATGGACTCGAAGCGTTCCGCCGTCTCTTTCGGCAAGCGATCGATTTGCGCCTCGGCAACGCGGCGCTCGGTTTGCGCCGTTTCGATGCGAGCGTTGGTGTGGGCGATTATCTCCTCGTGGCGGCGATAATCGCGGGCATACCAAAAGGCGGGCAGCGCCGCGCCGAGGGCCACAAGAACCGCGGCGGCAACGAGCCAACGGCGTCTCGCGCGACGCGGCAGCGGCCTCTTGAAGACGACCACTGCCGCCTCGGTCTGAGGTGGAGTAAAGCGAACGTCCGCAAACGCGCGTTTGGCGGCTTGAGCGAGGAGCTGCCGTTGTGCCTGGGCGCGGGTCATCTCGGCCTGGCAAATCGAGCATTCGCCGAGGTGCGCGTCCCACGCCTGCCGCTCTCCGCTTTCGAGCAGGTCGTAGAGATATTCCAGCATTCGTTCGCGGCACAATTCACAGCTCAACATATCACTCTCCGTTCGGCGTTCGCTAATTCGGGCGTTTACGCGAGTTGGGGAGCGGATGCAACCCACTCGCCTAAAGGGCAATCAGGCCAATATCTTTCGCAACTTTTGCAGCGCCGATCGCATTTGCGTTTTGACCGTTCCCACGGGGCGCTCGAACGTTTCGGCAATCTGTTCGTAGGTCAACTCGCCATTCTGTCGCAGCAGGAAGACTTCCTTCTCTTCGGGCCTCAGATGCGACAGGGCATCGCGCAGGCGTTGCAAGCACTCCTGCTCTTCCAGTCCAGTGAGGGGCGACGGCGTTTCCGTCATCGGCATGGACTCGGCTCCCAATAGTGGCTTGACGCGCCGCCGCCAGGCACTCCGTTGCATATCCTTGGCGGCGTTCAGGCCGACTCGAAAAATCCAGGCGCGCAGATTCTGCACCTCCGGAAGACTGTCCCGCGCGCGCCAGCAACGCAGGAACGCCTCCTGAGCAACGTCTTGAGCATCTTCGCCGTTGCCCAAGACAAAACAGAGCGTACTGACCAACTCATCGCGCAAGTCCGTAAAGGTGCGCAAAAGGAACTCGCCGGTATTTGCATGCACGGGAGCATCACTCGTCGGCTGGTCGCACGCAGGCATGGCAGGTCGGCTCATACCGTCATCCTTAAAGACGAGAACGCGGGAGCGCCGGATTGCGCAACCAAAGAAAAAGGCGAACCGGCAGCGTAAGCTGCCGGGTGTTAGTATACAACCCGGCGGCTTACGCTGCCCGCTCGCCTTATCCAGCGGCTTACCCCGCCCGTTCGCCGAACGAGCTAGGCGTTCAGTTTCACCGAGGGATCGTCGGCAATGTTGACCCAGACGTGGACATGCGGCTCGCCGCGGAAGTACCAGACGAATGCCGGACCTTCCAGACGCCAATTGTCCCATTCGCCGTCCTTGCCGATGTCCCCTTCCCGATAAAACGCCAGGCTGCACTTATCGAGACCGCCCTGTTTGCGCAGACATTCCAGCGCCTCTTCTTGATCTTCTTTGCGGTACGGTTCCAACAACGACATCAAGACTTTTTGCAGTTCGGCCTTCTGGTCCTTGGCCAGCTCGGTGACGGGGATGCCGGGGAACTTGCCCATCGGACCTTGGAAGGCGACGGCTTCTTCTTCCGGCCTGGTTTCGACCAGGGCGATCTTGCGTTGTTTGCCATCGAGCATCTGATAGACAAAGTTGGCCTTGCGCGCCTGCCCCCAGAAGACGTTGCCGGGATGGCCGGGCCTCTCGTTGCCGCCGCTGGCGGCGTGGCCGTAGAAAATCGGACCGCCGAAGGCGACGTGCGCTTCGGAGTTGCCGTCGGCACGAAGGGTCATGTGGCGGCCCGTCATCACGAACTCGAACTTGTCGCCGCCCGGCTTGCCGAAGATGGCGACGTTCTGTTGTTCGCCCCACGCCTTGCCGCCCGTGTCGTCCTTGAGTTGTTTCAGAAAGCGCGCGTACCACTCTGGATTGATGATCCCCTTGAAGATGTCGTGGATGATGGTCTGCTGCTCGCGGGTGTAGAAAGTGCTACGGATGGCCGGTTTGGTGATGTGCCAATTGTTCGAGACGCGCGTGCGCAACAAGCCGCGCTTCGATCCGTCGGTCTCGACGAAATCCCAATCGAAGCAGACGACTTTTTTTTGCTCGTCGGTCAAGGTGTCGTACAGCGCCTTGACGGCGGTTTCGGCGGGACTAGCCTTGCTGGGCGCGGCCGCGGCCGATCGAGCGGTGGCAAACAACGGCAGGCCAACCGTGGAGGCGAGGGCGGCCGATGCGCCCACGGTACGCAGAAATTCGCGGCGAGCAACGGAACCATCGCTCGCTTCGCAGTCCGGACACACCTTTTTCTTTTCCATGATGTCTCTCCCTTTGGTCGAAATGGGAACGCTTGCGTCCGTTCGGGATCGAACGGCCCGAACTCGCTCCAACGGATTTAACCCTCACATCAGCCCAAAGTAACACGCGCGACGGAGCGCCGCCAGCGAAAAGTAAAAACAATCGGAGCCTGGGGCGTCGGCGAGGGATTGGATACCCTCGCCGACGCCCCAGGCTCCGAATGAAGAAATGCCCTCGCCGACGCCAGAGGCCCCGATTACGGCATTTCCAACTCTTGCTCCTCGACGATCGAGCGCAGCTTTTTCATGGCCCGCGCGTTCAGTTGACGCACGCGCTCCTTGGTGATGCCCTGTCGTTGGCCGATCTCTTCCAACGTCTTGGGATCGCCGTCCAGTCCGGCACGCAAACGGATGATCTCACGCTCGCGCGGATCGAGATACTCCAGCAGCCGATTGACGCTGTGGGTGGCGCGCTCCTGCGTGGCCAAAATCTCGTATTCGTCGCTGCGCGTGTCCGGCGACACCTCGAACAGTTCCTCATGGCCCGTGACGAAGCGCTCGCGACGATTCTTCTCGTCGGGGATGCTCCGGGCGAAGTTCTTCATAATCGCCCAGCTGGCATAGGTACTGAACTTGAAGCCCCGACCGAAGTCGAACTTCTCCACGGCGCGGATCAGCGACATATTGCCGTCGGAGACCAACTCGAAGAAGTTGTCCGACTGCGCCGAATGTTTCTTGGCGATGCTGACCACCAAGCGCATATTGGCATTGATGAGCAACTCCTTGACGGCGTTCGACTCCTTTTGCAGATCTTCGATGTCCTTGAGCGTCTGGTTGCGGACGCGCGCGGGATCGACCTCGTTGGCCTCGCCGCCTTCTTTGCGGAGCCGGTCGCGCAACTTGGCGGCCTTGTGCTTCAGATAGTTCATCTTGCGGAACAGATGTTGTTCCTGGTCCTTGCTCAACAACGGATATTCGTAGCAGGACGCCAATTCGGGCGGTACATCCTTGGGCGCGTGCATCGAGCGGCGCTTGGCCTCGTACGCTTGCGCTTCGGGCATTGAGGCGGAAAATTCGGCGTCCCGCTCGGCATCGTCGAAGGAATCGTTCGGTATGTAGTCGAGCGGCTGCTCCAACAAGCGTTGGGCGCGCACTTCGTTGATCACTCGGTACATGGAAGTCCGGGTGCGTTGGAAGCGTTTCGCTAATGTATCCACGTTAATACCTCGACGGTAAGAGCTATAGATGGTCTGTTTGGTCGCCGCGTCCAAAGGTCCGGTCAGATTAGGAAACAACGCCATCTCCGGATGCCGACGGTCGTGATTCTTGATCGTGTAGCGCACCGTCTCGACCGAACGGTTCAAACGGCGGGCGATACGCCGACTGACTTCGGTGAGGGTGCCGCCGAGGACGCGGGACAGACGCCGGGCGCGTCGCAGAATGTCGTCGCGCTCGCACTCGGTCATCTGCGAAAAACGACTGCCGCGCCGCACGCGGTCGGGGTAGCTCTTCAAAAAACGATCCACCACCGACTGCAAGAAACCGACCTGGCGTTTGCCGTTGCGGACGATGGGTTGACCCACCAAGCCGAAGCGACGCCAACGGCGAATGGTTTTCGTCGAGACGTTGAATTGCTTGCTGATCTCCTCCAAGGTGAGGATCGGTTCGGGAATCTCCTCCGTGGGCATCGGCGGCAGCGCCTTGCCCGAGAGGGCCTGCATGAACAACAACAGATCGTGCGCCAGTTCGTCGCCCGGTATCAGCAAGTCGGCGTGGGCTTCCGGACGAAACTCCGTGATGCGCCAGCAGACGAACGGGTAAGGATACCGTTTGCTCGGATCGATCTCGGCCAGTAGCCGTTCGGCGCGAACCAGCTGCTCGGCACGTCGGGCCGGCGGAGCGAAACGCACTTGTTGATCCGTCAACTGCTTCAGGGCTGGTTGTTTGAAATTGATCACGGCCTACTTCCTTTCCGTTGCTCATCCGCTTCCATCTCGGATTTGGCCCTTGTCGTCGCCGGCTGGGTAGCGGGCTGTTCGACCGGCACAGGCACCTCACCTGTTACTACGCTTCCCTCGTTGCAAAAGTCCAAACTCCTCTCAAGTTTGGCTCGTCCTGAAACCGATCTGTGCTAATGAGGACGCATTCCACTAGGGTTAGGGTTCGGGATTTTTTTCCCAATCCGTTCGCTTAGTCTGCAGACCCCACCGCCGTCAACTTCCTATTTACAAGTTGGACAGCGTGCGTTATGAACCTCGCCGTCGTCTTATTCGCGGACGGCCGCCGTTTCTTTCGTGCGATTCCGGCCGTCGCCCCACGACCCGCTTTCGACGACTTCCATATTGCAAAAGCTGGGCCATTTGCTCTCAATCTTGGACGAGCGCCGCGCGGATTCCATTCAGCCTCGAACACAAGCCCTTTATCTGTCAGAGGTTCGGAAGATAATCTTCCGAGAATCCCAAATCGCATCGAATGTTTCGCGCCGTCAAATTCGTCACATTCTATACAAGCATACACTAAGCGTGTTCAAAAATGCAATAGGGATTGAACAGAATACAACGCCGCTGAATCGTCGTTTTTTTCCCAATCGGCACAGGCGCTCGTCAACGACTCCAAGACGAACTCCGTCTCCCGCTTCATTTGCGCGCTGGGGACGCGCAACGGGTAAAATCGAGATGGAAGCCGCGATGCCATTTCGGCGCGCGCTCCAATTCGGAGTACTGTCATGTTCCTCAACGCGCATCGTTCTCCGCTTGCGGTCCCCACGCTCCTGATTCCCCTCGTTTGTGCCGTTTCAACCTCTGCGGAAGAGGCGATCTCGCTGCGCGAGCGCTTCCACGATGGCTACGAGTACCACGTCAGCACGCGCGTGGACCTGTCGGGGACGCTGAATCCCGCTCCGGAAGCGGCGAGCAAGGGAGCGGTAGGCAAAGGGGATAAAGCCGCCTCCAAGCCTTTGAGCGTGCGAGGCTCCAGCGCCATCGAATACGACGAACGCATCCTCGATTCTGGATTGGACAATCGAGTCCGCAAAACGGTTCGCTTGTGTCAGCGAACCGACTTTCGGCGCAGCGTCGGCGACCGACCGCAAGAAAGCTCGCTGCGTCCGCAGGTGCGCCGGCTGATCTTGCTGCGGCAAAAAAATAAGGAAGTGCCGTTTTCGCCGGACGGCCCGCTGCTATGGGGCGAGATCGATCTCATTCGCACCGACGTGTTCACCCCCGCGCTGGCGGGATTGCTTCCCGGACGTGCCGTGACCCCCGGCGAACGCTGGTCGGCAACGCAAGAAGCCATTCAAGAGTTAACCGATCTGGAAACGATTGAATCGGGTTCGCTCGAATGCCGTTTCGAGCAAATCGCCGTCGTGGAGAAGCGGCGTCATGCCCGCGTCGCGTTCCAAGGCGTCGTTCGCGGCTCCAACGAGGACGGCTCGAACCGTCAAGAATTGGACGGCTACTTATTCTTCGATTTAGAGTCAAACCATCTCAGTTATCTGTTTTTACGAGGCAAGCACTTCATGCTCGACAAGGGCGGCAAGGAAGTGGGCAAAGTCGAGGGGCGCTTCGTGCTGACGCGGCGGGCCAACACGCGCGCCCAGGAATTGAGCGACGCGGCGCTCAGGGGCAAGGCAACCGACCCGAACCCCGAAAATACTTCGCTATTATACGACAACGACGATCTTGGTATCCGTTTTCTCTATCCCCGCCGCTGGCACGTCGCCGGGGTGCGCGGCAGTCAAGTGACGCTCGACGGCGCGGACGGCGGCGGACTGTTGCTGACGCTCGATCCCCTCACCCGCGCTCCCACCGGCGCGCGCTTTCAGGCCGAATCGCGCGACTGGCTGGCCAAACAGCAGGCGAAGGTGTTGAAGACCAGTCCGCCCCGAACGCTGCGGGCTTTGCCCATTCTCGAACATTTTGCTCTCGAGGTGGAGATGGGTCAACAGAAATGGCTCGTGGATTACTATGTGACACGACAGAATAAGGGCGGCGTCAGCATCGCGGCTCGCCTCCCCACGCGCGATCGAGAGGCCCTGCGAAAAGAAGTGGAGGGCATCGCGCGCAGCGTCGTCGTCACACGGGAACAGAACGACAAGCCGGCGCGTTGAGTGGTCCCCGAAGGCGACGTTTTCTCAATAGCCCCAGTGAAGTGCCGTGCCGGCGGTTTCCTCAAGGATCGCCGCTCGATCTGCGTCCGAGAATCCGATTTTGTAATAGTCCGGGAAGCGAATGCTTCGCATATGTCGTTGGAGCGTTGGTTCGATATCGTCCAGTCGGCAATGGTCGAAAACGGCGCGAAGCGTGGAGGCGGGTTCGGCGCACAGTGTCTCAAAGCGAACCACCAACGAAGCCGTTCGAACTCGTTCGTCGCGCGCCAGAACGCGCGCGAGATGGCCGTACACCATGTCCCAATAGATGGCCAAGCCGCGAACTTCGTCGCCGTTGGCCCATGCGCGGCGAACCTCCGCGACGCGCTCGCTCTCGCCGAGGTTCATCGGTCTGCGATCCAAGCCGAATTCAAAATGCCCCGAACGACGCATGTATTCTAAAGCCCGGGGATGCCTCCGCTGTCCGCGCGCGAATCGCTTTTGCTGCCGCATTAGCGAAGCGATATGGCTCTGGGGCGAACGCACCGGCAGTAGGAATCGGACATCGGGATACAGACGCGCGAGATAGGACAAACGCGCAACGTGATAGTTGGCCTTGGCGGCGTAGCGCGTCCTCGCCTCGGCCAACATGAGTTTGCGGAGATGGTTGCGGTGGAACGACTCGAAGGCGGGATAGCTGTCGCGCGCTTCCACGACTTGGCATACGGAAGGATCGTGGCAGGCCGGGAAAAACGCCTTCCACAGCATCTCCTCCAGCGCGTCGGGGGTAGCGAGCGCGACGGTCAGTCCATCGCCGTGCGCCCGGGGAGTGGGCGGACGCGGGGGCAATCGGGCGGAGGCGTTCCTCCACCAATAGGGAGTGAATACCAGCGGATAGTCTTTGACGCGATGGGTGGCCACACTCGACGAAGAACAAACAATCTCGTGGAGCAGCGTGCTGCCGGAGCGAGCCAAACCGCAGACGTAGATCGGCAGCGTCAGCGGAACGGAGCGAAGCTCTTTTTCCAACGAGCGCGTCTCCAGCCGTCCCAAGCGCAGCCCAAACGCTGGCAACCGATGGACGAGCGCGCCCAGAAAGTGCGTCCACGGCGAGACGGCGAAGGCCGAATACTCCGCGTCGAGATCTTCAGGGTGCCTTGAGACTTTGCTCATCTTGCATCCAAGCCTCGGTCGGCTTACCGTTCGATGGGGTAGCCGCAATCTTGCCGTTGCGCGAGAAACGCCGAAAGAGCGCGACGAACGGCCATTGCAAGATGGCGAGCAGCGCCGTCCCCGCCACGGCCACGAGCGCCATGAATTGCGGGATGAACTCCTGACCGGGGCCAAGCCCGACGTAGGCAAACAGCGTAAGGCTCTCAGGGTCGAGCATGGATGTCTCCTTTGAGGAAGGTAAGCTGCTGGGGGGCATAGCGTCGCGCGGAACAGATGTAGCGTCCCGTCGAGCAAGTCCACACCGGCTCGCGCCGTGCCGTCACTTCGATTATCTCGCCTCCTTGGGAGTTCACGATCAGCGTGTTACCGTTAGGCAACCGTTGGCTCATGCCGCGATCGATGGTGAGAAACGGCGGATTGTCGTCGCCGGGATACGCCCAGGGGACGGATTGCGTCTTCGGGTCGTACTCCAACACCCGCGAGGAACGCGCCGAGCCGAGATTATCGAAGATCAACAAGTGCCCATTGTCGAGAAATTGAGCGTCGTGTGGGCCTAACCACATACCGCGGGCCGACCATACCACCGATTCGGTGACAGGATCGAGCGCTAGGATGAGATCGAGGTTGCGCAGCGTGACCAAAACTTGTCCTTCCTTGAGGTACGGAAAAGCCTTCGCGGTGCGACAATTCAACACCTTGACCGAGTTGGCGTGCAGGGGATCGCGCGCTCGGAACGACTCGACGAGACTTTGAAAATTGACTCCTCCTGGAACGGCCGGCTTATTCGAGGGCCCAAGGGCCTCCAGATTCGCGGCATAGACGGAGTCTCGAATCGATTCGAGAAGGGAAATGGGTTTGCGAATCTCTTTTCCTTCGGGATCGAGAACCACGAGGTAGTCGAACAAGCACGGAGAATAGAGTCGCTGCAATCCGGGTGGCATTTCCTTGACAACTTTGTGGGCCAAGGCGTAAATCGTGCCGTCGTCGGCTACGTCCACATCGTGATGGACGTTGCCGGGATACATCCAGATCAGATTCGAGTCTTTGTCGAGTTTGGCCAGCCCGAAGCCGTTGATCCATTCTTGCATGCCGTGAAACACTACCAGGAGATCGCCGTTGGCATAGAGATGGGTGGCAAAAAAGGTAACTTGAGATTCGTCGAAATCCGTCGCCACGCTCGGAGGTTTCGGCCGGACCTGGGCGTAGGGCAACTGCCAGCGATGCACGACCTTGCCCGCCATATCGACGAGGAACGCCTGCGTCGAAGCGACGGTCAAGGAAGCGCAGGTATACAACGTGAAACCGTCGAAGGTTTTGTCCGGATTGTCGATGGGGCCGAGCGAGGCCGGCGGAGTATGCTCGACGCCCAGAGGTTCGGGCGTTTGTCGCCGTTCGTTCCAAGCCCGCGCGCCGAGGAAAGCTCGACTGAGAAAGCCGGACGTGGGCAACTCGAAGAACATGGCCCCCGCGCCGAAGACGTAAAACAACACAATCGCGCCGGCGACTGCGAGCATTCTCGAAAACTGTTTGTTTCGACGAGGAGGAGATATTGTTTGCAGCACGGGAGGATGCGGATCATTCTTCTGCTGAACTTCGTCGCCAACTAGACTCATCTTGCTCTCCCAATATCGACGAGGAGACTTGGTAGTGCGGGGAGAGTCATTCCGCCAACCATTACGATCCCGAAGAGTCTGTCCCAGACGTGTGGTTCTGTCGGAGCCGCAACCGTGAGCGAGCGGTTTTTCGAGCCGTTTCGCCCCCTGCTCCCTCACGGTCGCGGCTGAAATCACCCTATGGAACAGGCTCTCTATTGTGACCCAATGCCACGGAGTAGATTATAAGAATATGTCGATGAGAACCGGGTGAGAAGGAAACGAATTCGCCCCGACCTCTCTCCTTCGACTATGGAGGAGAGAGACGGACTTCTGAGAGTGGCTCTAAACCTTCGGTACCACAAGGTCGGTGACGACGTGAACTCGATTGAGCAACTGTCGGCGATCGAGCAGTGGAAGAATCGTCTCCTGAGCCAGCTGCTTGAGATAATAGCTCGATACCTGTCCCTGAATGGTGACGGTCGAATCGCTTTCGAGGAGAGAGAGCTTGCGCAACGCGGGAATGGGACTGCGACTGAGCGCCTGTGCCAAACGCGACATTTCCAACGTCGAGGTGGTCATTTTCCACTAGCTCCTTGCATCCAAAACGAGCAACCCGTGAGACCGCACGGGAACGGCGAGGCGCAACTGATTTCTGTCGAATGACATTTCGACACTCCAGAGGCCGGGCCACTCGGATGGCCACATCGTCCGTGTCCGTACTGGGGAGTCAATAAAGATCACAGGGGAGATCGACCGACCAAATCCAGTCGGATCGTTCGATGCGTTCGCCGCGAACGGTTCGCGCTTCGAACGAACCCGTCTCCACCTACCTTATTATGCTAAGCGAGAGCAGAGCCTCAATCAACCGGATTCCGAAGAAGTTCTTACGATTTTTTATTGCGGCTTCCATGAAGGGGCACATCCCTCCGTCCCTTTTTATCCTACGGGCGCAGTCAAGGGTTTCGGACGTGGTGCGGAATGGCTTACCGAACGCGGCGTTAAGTCGTTCCCCCCTGGTAAGACTCGCCGCGAGCGTTGCATGGAGCGAACGAGCGTTGCGAAGGGAGTGGGTGGGATGCCATGCGACGCTGACAGGGTTGCCCGGCGAATCGAGCGTTTGTTTCTCGCAAGGACGCGCGGTCGGAGAGTGGGAGCTTGTCGATGGGGTCAAGTTCCGCTTGATCCGATTGCCAAGGAAGGAAATAATGGTAGCGTGAATCTTTTCCGAAAGGACGTTGCCATGAAATTGCGTTTGGGGATCGCGTTGCTGTGTGGCCTTGTGGTCGCGTCGAGACTCGGCGCGGGCGAGAAGGAGAAAGGGAGCTTCGACTCCAAAGGCGTCAAAGTCCACTATGCGATCGAAGGTAAGGGCGAGCCGGTATTGCTGATTCACGGCTTCGCCGCCACCACGCAGTTTCAATGGGAGTTGCCTGGCATCGTCCGCGCCTTGGCCAAGGATCATCGCGTCATCGCCATGGACGTGCGCGGCCACGGTCAAAGCGACAAGCCGACCGACCCCAAGCAATACGGCGCGGAAATGGCCGAGGACGCCGTGCGGCTGCTCGATCATCTGAAGATCGACAAAGCCCATGTCGTCGGCTATTCAATGGGCGCACTGATTACGGGCAAACTGATGGCCCTGCACCCGGATCGTTTGCTGTCGGCCACGCTCGGCGGCGCGGGAGTCATTCCCGCCGGAACGAAGCTGCCCCCTTTCGTCGATGAGCTGGCCGAATCGCTGGAAAAGGGCAAGGGCATCGGTCCTCTGTTAATCGCCCTGACGCCGCCGGGCAAACCCAAACCGCCGGAGTTCTTGATTCGGCAGGCCAATCTTATGTTCGGCGGCGAGCGCGGCAAAGTGCTTGCCGCCGTCGTTCGCAGCTGGAAGGATCTGGCCGTTCCCAAGGAGAAACTGAAGGCGAACAAGGTACCGGCGCTGGCCATCGTGGGTACCATCGACCCCCTCAAGCAGAGCGTCGATCTCATCAAAGACGATCTGGCAAATCTGAAAATTGTCACCATCGAAGGCGGTGACCACATTAGCACCTTCTCCAATCCGAAGTTCGTCGAAGTCTTGCGCAAGTTCCTCGCCGAGAACGCTCGGAAAAAGCCGGTCGAAAAGGCGGGATAACCGAACGGAGCCGAGCCTACGAATTTCGCGGAATGATCTGCCGTCGGCGTCGTCTCTTCTCTTGATATGCGTCCCGACGACTTCGTACGTCTTCTGGATACTCACGGTCCGCCGCTGATTTTGTACGCGCGGCAGTGGTGCGACGCGCCCGAAGACGTGGTGCAAGAGGCGTTCCTGAAATTGGTGTCCCTGCGGCAGCTGCCGCGCTCCGTCGTGCCCTGGTTGTACCGCGTCGTTCGCAACGCCGCACTCGATGCCAATAAAGCGGCAAGACGGCGACAACGGCGCGAAGCGGCGGCGGCGCGTCCCTTGCGCTGGTTCGTCGAGCCGGGGATCGAGGGACTCGACGCCACGGCCGCGGTCGAAGCGTTGCAGGGTTTGCCGGAAGCGGAACGCGAAGTCATCGTGGCGCGGCTGTGGGGCGGTCTCAGTTTCGAGGACATTGCGTCGGTGTCCGGCTGCTCCGCCAGCACCGCGTTTCGTCGCTACCAAGCGGGGCTCGACGCACTGCGCAAACATTTGGGGGTGCCATGTCCGATTCGCTCGCCGAACGACTGAGCCGTTTCACGCCCGATGCCTCCGGACTGGACCGCGACGCACTGCTATTCGCTGCGGGCCGAGCCTCGGCTCGTCCGCCTCGCCGCTGGCAGATGCTCGCAGGAGCGTTGGCGGCGTGCCAACTGGCAACCCTCGTGTGTCTGTGGCCGCGCACGCCGTCGCCGACGACAACCTCAATGCCGCACGCTTCCTACCAAATAAAGGAGGAACCGAGAGACGGGGTGCCCTCCTCCCTTTCTCCGCCCACCTGGACGCCGGGATGGAATCTCTTGACCTTCGATCTTGAAAAGCCCGATCCGCCCAGCGATGAACCGATGACGCCGTCGGAGCCGCCGCTCCGCGTCTTCGGCACACCGCCCGATACGATTCTGAACTGAGATTCTGTCCCGAATGCACCCCTCTCCCCTGGACTCAGGGGAGAGGGGTTGGGGGTGAGGGGGGCATTTTTCCGTGGTTTCTCGCCCCGTACCCCTCTCCCCCTGAGTAGAGGAAGAGAAGGGCTTCTGGAATAGACTCTAACTTTCCCATTACCCAAGGAGAACCACCTATGTGGCGAACGCTCCCCGTCTGCGCACTGATGCTTTTTTTTACGTCGTTCGGTTGGGGCGACGACAAACCCGTCGACCCGAATACGATTGTGATTCGCCTCAAAGTTAAGCCGATGGCCGCGCCGAAACCGGCTCTGAAATATCAACTATTGCCGGAACTGCGCGAGATGAATCCGGGTAATCCCATTCACGAGTACACCCGATGCTTTGCGGAGCAGACGAATTTCTGGAATACCAAACAACAACTTGAGAAGCGAGAACAGTGGCAATCGATGCCCTTAAAGGATCTCCCCTTAAAGGAGATACGGGACTTCGGTCGAGGTCCGTTGGATCGTGCCGATTACGCTGCTCGCATGGACGCCCCCAATTGGCAAATGCTTTTGAAACTGAAGAGCGATGGAATCCGTACTCAGCTTCCGGACATCCAACAACTTCGCAACTTGGGCGGAGCTTTGAAGGTGCGATTTCGCTTTGAAGTCGCCGAGGGGCGGTTCGAGGACGCACTCGTCACCGCTAAGACCATGTTTGCCCTGTCGCGGCATCTTGGCGAACATCCGACGATGATCTGCGATCTCGTCGGTATCGCGATCGCCTCGTTAGCTATCGGCCCGATAGATGAGATGATTCAGCAACCGGGTTGTCCCAATCTCTTTTGGGCACTGACGGATTTACCTCATCCGTTTATCGATATTCGTAAGGGGCTGCAAGGCGAGAGAGTATGGACGGAGACCGAATTTGCGGGGTTGACCGATCGAGAACCGATGAGCGACAGAGAGTTACAAAGAATCGTCCAAAGGCCGGTCAAAGATTTCCAGCCTCAATTGAAACTTACAAAAGATCCTCAACGAGATCTCAACGACGAATTAAAGAAACGCCTTGCGAACGATGATTACCTCCACGCCGCGCGAAAACGACTGGCGGTATACGGACTGACCGAGGAAAAAACGAAGGAGTTCCCACCTCTGCAAATAATCCTATTAGATGAGAAAATGCAACTAGAGGCGCAGCGCGATGAACGAGCGAAAGCGATGGCGTTGCCTTACTGGCAGGCGGAACCGATGCTGCGCGCCGCCCATCAATCCAAGAAGCCGCGTCCGGACCCGTTACTTCCAGATTTGTTTGCATCTTACGACAAAGTGAAGTTGGCACAGACGCGGCTCGATCAGCGCCTCGCGCTGCTGCGCTGTGTCGAGGCGCTGCGACTTTATGCCGCCGGTCACGACGGCAAACTGCCGGCGAAACTCGAAGACATCGACTTGCCGCTACCCGTCGATCCCGCCACCGGCAAACCGTTTTTCTACAAAGTGGAGGGCGAAACTGCCCATTTAGAGTGCGCTCGTCTGATCATTCAAGTGCGCTACGAAGTGACATTTATCAAGTAAGAGCGGAGGGATTCAAAAAAATCGGTTAGCCGCGAC
>JAKBCS010000114.1 GCA_021807595.1 Planctomycetota bacterium
CTGTTGAGGTCTATCCACGCCAGTGCCTAGACCATACACTACATCGAGATTCGGCGGCGTAGCTCAGAGGTTAGAGCAGCGGCTTCATAAGCCGCGTGTCACTGGTTCGATCCCAGTCGCCGCTAATGACAAACACGGCTACCCTCGCGCTCTGCGTCGCGGCTTACCCGATTAGCGCACCACCGGATAGAACGCAGCTAGGCGATCGGGATGGACCCCGGCGGCGGCGAGCGCCGTCAGCGTCCAGTTGCGCAACGACTGCCGCACGACTCCTTGCCGTTGCCAGCGCCGCGGCGAGACGAAGATGCGGCGCGGAGCGACGACCGCGCGCCCGTGTCGCCGTAGCTGCTTGCTGATGAATACATCCTCCATGAGGCGGAGGAGTGGAAATCCCCCAATCCGCTCGAACATTCGGCGCTCCACGAACAGACCTTGATCGCCGTAGATCAAGCCAGTCAGCCGCACGCGGGCCGTGGCTGCGGCATCGACGAGGCGAAAGATCGGCTTCTCGTCCGCAACCGTCATGCGAAAGCATCCCGCAACCACGTCTCGATGCCGTAGACACTCCCTGGCAGCGTCGAGCGCGCCCCGTTCGAGCGTGCAATCGGCATGCAGAAAGAGAAGTATCTCGCCGGAAGCGTGGACCGCGCCGTGATTCATCTGCGCGGCGCGTCCGCGCGGTCCGTGTAGCAGGCGGTCGGCCTCACGAGCCAGCCGGCAAGTTGCATCCGTGCTGCCACCGTCCACGACGAGAATCTCGTGCGGACCTTCGACGCGGACGGAGCGCAGCGTCTCCGCCAGACACGACGCCTCATTCAAAGTGGGGATGATAACGGAAATGGTCATAAGGCATACTTCTGGCGCGCCGGCTGATTCCTCTCGCCGGTGGAGTCGGATTCTCTCATTGGCGAAACCTCGCTTGTTCGTTTGGCTCGCTTCGTTATAATCCGCCGCCGCGTCGGAGAGATTCCAACGCGGCCCGTGCAACCCATTTTATCCCATTATCCATCGAGGATTCGATGGCAGCGATTTTTTGTTTGCTCGTTTCCACTGTCCTGCCGGGACAGTTGCCGCCACCGCAACTGCCCACGTCTCCCCGTTTCGTACCGGGGCGTATGTCTGCGACGGTCGGCGACGCGATCCTGATGCCTCGCCTCAGTCGAGGGCAAGAGATCGTCTATCGCGGCATCTATACCGAGGAAGGGCGCGACGGCGGCGTTCACTTCGATCGATCGTATCGGGTGGAAACTCGGCTTCTCGTTCTGGACACTCCGCCCAGGGGGGCCGATGTCGCGGTGATGACTCTGTTGAAACATCGCGCAGCAACCGGCTCGACGCCGGTGGACGTTTCTGCCGCGCCGCTGTCCGTTCGTCTCGAGCGTGCATTCGTCGATCTGCAGGGCAATTTGCGCGGCGGAGGAGGCGTCGATCTGAGGGTTCCGTTGGATACCGCGCCGACGCTGGAATGCGGCTTCGTCGTCTCACTGCCGGGTGGACGCCTTCGCTCCGGCCAAGCTTGGACTACGGTGGAAGGCGACCGGCCGGCGATTACCTGGCGCGTCGGCGGTAGCGAGATGGCGGCCGGCAACAGCTGCGTCAAGCTGGTGGGCGAGCAAAAGTCGGAAGACTGGGATCGACCGCGCGGCGACCGTTCGGCTTGGCGGCGCGTGGAAACCGTATGGCTGGCTCCGCATTTGGGTCTGGCTTGCCGCGTGGAGCGCGAGATTTTCCACCGCGAGCCGGCACAGCGCGAGGCGACACGGAAGAGTCGCCAGCGAATCGAGATGGAAAGCTCGCTTCAGATGGCCGGTCGAGGCGGCGATAGTAGGCGACAAGAAGTGGTACAAACGTTGGCATTCCGCGAGGCGCTGTCCCCCTTGTTGGAACAGCCGGCTCGGTGCGGTCCTCAGTGTGCCGCTCTGCTGCGGCGCATCGACCAATTCTTGTCGGATCAACCGGAGACGCCCTATCGGCCGGCGTTGGTCCAAGTAAAACGGAGCGTCGAGGCGGCGCAGCGTGGAGAGACGCCGCCCGCGCCGGTAAGTGATTTTCGCCCCGTGGCCACCGGCGCGGCGCTCGGCCAGCGCGCCCCAGATTTCATCGCCAGCAATTTCAACGGTGGTTCGGCGCAGCTGCGGCGATGGACGGGCAAGCCGGTGGTGTTGGTCTTCTATCATCCGTCGTCGCGGACGGCGGCCAGCGTCCTTCGATTCGGGCAACAGTTGCAGACGCGCTACGACAAGCAAATTGTCGTGGCCGGTCTCAGTATTTCGGATAATGGCGATCTCGTTCGACGCCAACGAGCCGAATTAGGAGTCACGCTTCCCATTCTCAGTGGCGGCGGGATGCGCACCAGTTTCGGCGTCGCTTCGACTCCCAAGATCGTCGTCCTCGACGCCAATAACATTATCCGCGGTGAATACCTCGGTTGGGCCTGGGGCGAGACGGCCCGCGAAGTGGAGAACGAACTGAAAAAATGGCTGAAGGCAAACCAGGAGCCGGCCTCCCCGGCTCCCGTTCGAGTACCGTAACGCTCGCGCCATCGGGGGCTAACGCCCTCCGCTCGCCGTTGTAGCGGAACATTCCCTTCAGACGCTAAAACCGTCGCCTTCGCCGAGGGAAAACGAGGTCCGAACGCTGGGCAACGCTTGCGAAGCCTTGACTCCCGCCGATAGGATGAAGTGGGGAGGGGTTCCTGTTTCGCCTCACCGACGGGAGGACAGGGACGTGACGGAGTACCAGATTCAGCCCAACACGCGGCATTGTTTCGCCACCGGGCGTGAGCTTCAACCTGGCGAACGCTACTACGGAGTGCTTCTTGAAGAAGAAGGGAAGTTCGTTCGCCGCGATTACAGCGTCGAATCCTGGCACGGCCCTCCCCAAGGCGCGTTCAGTTTTTGGATGGGCCGCCTCGTTCCTCCGCAGGGCAAGCGGTACCAGCCCATCGACGACGAGATGCTCATGGAATGCTTCGAGCGTCTCGAAGGACAGTTGGAGCCAAATCGCGTTCGCTTCCGATACGTTGTCGCCCTTCTCTTGATGCGGCGACGGCGGTTGCGTTTGGAAGCCACGCAACCCGAGGGCGGCCAAGAAGTGATGACGATGCGATGTGCCCGGAGCGGCTCACGGTGTGCAGTGGTTAATCCGGGCCTCACGGATGAGGAACTGGCAACGGTCCAGGACGACGTATTCCAAGCCCTTGGTTGGGAGTAAGTTCCATGCGGTCAATCCTTGCCGGCGTTGGTCTCCTGGTTGTGCTGTTCGCCCTCGGCTGCAATCTCGCCCCGCATTACCGCGACAATCCCAGCATCGGAGGAAAAAAGACCTCCGTCGCCACGCCCACCGTCGAAGGCCTGGTCAAGTACCTCAACCACAACGCGGAAGCCGTCAAATCGAATCAGGCGATCAATTGCACGAACCTGACGATCGACATCGTCGCCGACGGTCGGCCCCTTGGGATCAGCAGCCGACTCGTCTGTCAGTCGCCGCGCAATTTCCGCATGTCCGGCGTTCTGCTCGGCCAGCCCGCCGTCGAAGTCGGCTCCAACGATAAAGAGTTCTGGTTCTGGTGCAAGGAGATGCGCAACAAGGACGAACCGGCCTATCTCTATCATTGCTCCTACGACGCATTGGCGCGGGGCACGAAGATTCCTTTTCCATTCCAGCCGGAGATGGTCCTGAAAGCACTCGGCGTCTCCCCCTACGACACGGCGAAACCTTACGAGATGAAAATTGCGGACAATAAGGGTCTCAAAACCATTCGGCTCTCGGAACAGACCCTCTCGCCGCAAAACACCACCGTCAAGAAGATCACCGTCTTCGATTACCACGAACGGAGCGTGCCGTATCCGCAAGTCATCGAACACATTCTGGAGGACGACAAAGGCCGAGTCATCTGCTCCGCCACGATTCAAAGCACGCAGCTAGTGGGCGGGCCAGCTGGGGTCATTCTGCCGAAGCAGCTCACCCTCAATTGGCCGGAACAAAAGTTGCAGATGAAAATGCGCTTTGAGAATCCGCGCGTCGTGGACATGCCGGAGGCGAAAGCGGCGACCGTCTTCAATCGTCAAGGGCTTCAGTATCAGTCGTTCGACCTCGCCTCGAACACGGTGGACGGCGCGGGGGTCCAGCAAGCGGGCGCGCTCTATCGCCGACCCCGATGATACCATCGCCTTGTTTCCGCGCTCCCGCGCGGAAACAAGGATAGGGCAGCGTCCTTGCCAATCTTTTGAGCATTGCGTGCCTAGACTTTGCTTCATTCGCACTCCGTGCGGTCATCCTTCCTCCCTTCCCTCTACCTATCTCGTTTGTCATCAAGCTGTTATCGAGAGTGCTTTCAATTGCCCCTCGCCGGTATTAGATTTGCTCCACTTTACCTTCACCTTAGTGTTTGTCCCAAAACCCCCTCTCCTCCTGTACTCCGGGGGCGAGGGTGAGTTTATCGAGATTTCTTGCTCCTACCCCCTCTCCCCTGAATAACAGGGGCGCGGGGAGCTTCTGAGACACTCTCTTAGAAGACGATGTAGGACACGGAGAAGCTGCGCGTGATCCGCAAACGAACGAATACGGTGGTCGTAATCGGCAACGGCATGGTCGGGCATCGATTTTGCGAACGATTGCTCGATTTCGATGAGGAACATCGCTTCGAAATCGTGACGTTTGCCGAGGAGCCGCGCCCCGCCTACGACCGCGTCAATCTGTCGAAATACTTCTCGCACCGCCAAGCCGACAAGCTGGCTCTGACCACGCCGCAATGGTATGCCGACCGAGGCATCCGCCTCTACGTCGGAGATCGGGTAATCGAAATCGATCGTGAAAACCAAACGGTACGCTCGGCGCGCGGGCGCGAGATCGTCTACGATTCCTTGATTTTGGCGACCGGATCGGCTCCCTTCGTACCGCCCGTTCCAGGGATCGACAAAGAAGGCGTGTTCGTCTATCGCACCATTGAGGATCTCGACCGCATCATCGCCTATGGGGCCAGTGTGAAAAAGGCGGCGGTCATCGGCGGTGGGTTGCTAGGCTTGGAGGCGGCCAAAGCGGTTTACGATCTCGGATTGCACACGCACGTCGTTGAGTTCGCGTCGCGCCTGATGCCGCGCCAGATCGACGAAGCCGGGTCGCGCGTCCTCGTCGGTAAAATCAATGCCTTGGGCGTCGAAGTTCACCTCAACAAGAATACGAAAGAGATTCTCGGCAACGGCAAGGTCGAGGGCATGTCCTTTTCGGACGGCGGCGAGTTGGACGTGAAGATGATCGTCGTCTCGGCCGGCATCAAGCCGCGCGACGAGTTGGCCCGCGCCTGCGGATTGACCGTCGGCCCGCGCGGCGGCGTCGCGGTGGACGACCGGCTGCGCACCTCCGACCCGAACATTTACGCCATCGGCGAAGTCGCTTTGTTTAACGGCGCGATTTACGGCTTGGTCGCTCCCGGTTACGAGATGGCCGAGTTGGTCGCCGCCAATCTAGCCGGACAGGAGCGCGTTTTCAGCGGAGCCGACCTGTCTACGAAGTTGAAGCTGATGGGCGTGGACGTGGCGAGCTTCGGCAACGCCTTCGCCGACGACAAGACGGCTCGACCGATCACGGTGGAAGACCCCTTTAAGGGATCGTATAAGAAGCTATTGTTTAGTCTCGACGGCACGCGGTTGCTCGGCGGAATTCTCGTCGGCGATGCTTCCGAGTACGGTCAACTGTCGATGCTGGCCAAAAGTGACGAATCGCTGGCGGTACCGCCCAGCGAACTGCTCTTCGGCAAGGGGGACGGCAAAAGCGCCGGCTCAACCCTCACCGGCATCGCCAACGACACGCAAATCTGCTCGTGCAACAACGTCAGCAAAGGGCAAATCTGCGACGCCATCCTCGACAAAAATCTGACCTCCGTGGAGGAGATTAAACTCTGCACCAGGGCAGGAACGGGTTGCGGCGGATGTCTACCCCTCGTCACCGATCTGTTCAAGGCCACCATCAAGGCGTCGGGCAAAAAAGTCAGCAATGCCCTGTGCCAGCATTTCGCTTGTTCGCGTCAAGAGCTATTCGAGATCGTCAAAATTAAGCGCATTCGTTCGTTCGACGAACTGATCCGCGCGCACGGCCACGGTAACGGGTGCGAGATTTGCAAGCCCGCCGTCGCCTCCATCCTGGCCAGTCTGTGGAACGAGAACATCGTCGAACATGCGGCCATTCAGGACACCAACGACCGCTTTTTGGCGAATATCCAGCGCGGCGGCCTCTACTCGGTCGTCCCGCGCGTGCCCGGCGGCGAGATCACCCCCGATAAGCTGATCGCCTTGGGAACTGTCGCCAAGAAATACGGCCTCTACACCAAAATCACCGGCGGGCAACGCATCGACCTGTTCGGGGCGGCGGTGCATCAACTGCCGGACATCTGGGCCGAACTGATCGACGCCGGCTTCGAAAGCGGACACGCCTACGGCAAGGCGTTGCGCACCGTTAAAAGCTGCGTCGGTACCAGCTGGTGCCGCTACGGGGTGCAAGATTCGGTCGGCTTCGCCATCCGGATCGAAAACCGATACAAGGGCGTGCGTTCGCCGCATAAGCTCAAGTCGGCGGTGTCCGGCTGCATCCGCGAATGCGCCGAAGCCCAGAGCAAGGACTTCGGCATCATCGCCACCGAGAAGGGATGGAATCTCTATGTGTGCGGCAATGGCGGCGCGAAACCGCGCCACGCCGACTTGCTCGCCGCCGACCTCGACGAAGAAACCTGCATCCGCACCATCGACCGCTTTTTGATGTACTACATTCAGACCGCCGACCGCCTGACGCGAACCTCAGTATGGTTGGAGAAAATGGAGGGCGGCATCGAACGACTCCGCGAGATCGTACTCGAAGATTGCCTGGGCATAGGTGAGGAACTGGAAAAGCAGATGCAATTCCTCGTGGACAGCTACAAGTGCGAGTGGGCCGAAGTCGTCAACGATCCCCAAAAACGCCGCCTGTTCAAGCAGTTTGTCAACAGCGACGATACCGAGCCGACCATCGAGTTCGTCCATCAGCGCGAGCAGAAGCGTCCCGCCGATTGGTCCACTTCGTTCGTTCCCGTGGAAGAACTAACGCTGCGTTCGCATGAAGTCGAAGCGAAAGAGATTCCGGATTCTTCATCCTCGTTCGTTTGGATACCCGTAGGCAAGGTGTGGGATTTCCCGCGGGACGGAGGGGCAACGGTTCGGCACGGCCATACCCAGATCGCCGTATTCAACTTCGCCAGCAAGGGCGAATGGTATGCCACCCAGAATATGTGCCCGCATCGCCGCGAGTTTGTGCTATCGCGCGGCATGGTGGGCGACGATCACGGCAAACCGAAGGTCGCTTGCCCGGTGCATAAGAAGACATTCTCTCTGGAAACCGGTGCGTGCTTGAGCGGCGAAGATTACTCGGTTCGCGTCTTCCCGGTAAAGATCGAAGGCGACGATGTCTATCTCCATTTGCCATCCGCCGAAGAACTGGACGCGTACTTGGCTACCGAGAAAACGTGCAACGGCTCGTGCCATCAACCCGCCGCGACGGCCAAGCCCGCGCGAACCCATCGCAAGGCCAAGGTTTCTGAGCTTCTGCCGGCCGATCCCAACCAGGCCTCGTTCTGAACTCGGTCCTCTTACCCGTTGCCCTCTCCCCGATACTCGGGGAGAGGGAACCGCGCCAACTCGATGGATTATTCCAACTTCACCTTCACCGCCATTTTCTTTCCGCCTCGGACGATGCCGACTTCGATACTTTGGCCTTTCTTGTGGCCGCCCATCAGCGTCATGTAAGTTTGGATGTTCTTGACCGGCTTACCGTCGATGCTGACGATGCGGTCGTCGGCCTTCAGACCCGCAGTCGCCGCGGGCTTGCCATCGACGACGCCTTCGATCAGCAGTCCCTCGGCTTCGTCGCTGTAACTCGGACGGATTCCCAAAGTTGGTCCTTGATACGTCCCAAGACTACCCGAACCGCTTTTCACCTTGACGAATTGAGGCTTGTCCATGCTCGTGAGCAGGGCAATGGCTTCTTGACTGAAATCGGCGATGCGGCGCATGCCCGCGACGTTGATCTTGTCCGAAGTGTCGCTCGGTCGATGATAGTCGGCGTGATAATCGGTCCACACGAACATCACGGGTATTTCTTTGACGCAAAACGACATATGATCGCTTGGTCCCATGCCGCTGGGTTTGTTAATCATCTTGAAATCGTGCTTCGCGCCCAGTTTGTCGAGCAGCTCTTTGAACGGCTTGGCCGTGCCGCTGCCCTCGGTTAACACTTTCTCCTTGCCGCTCTTGTCGTCCTTCCGCATCCGACCGACCATGTCGATGTTGTACATCGCCGCGGTATCCTTGAGCGAATAGATTGGATGCTTGCAGTAGTATTCGGAGCCGTAAAGACCCATTTCCTCGCCGCTGAAGGCCATGAAAACCAGTCGGCGTCCCTGGCGATTGCGCATCTCGGCAAACCGGCGGGCCAACTCCATCATCGTCGTCGTGCCGGAGGCGTTGTCATCCGCCCCGTGATGGATCGCCATTTTCTTGACAGGCGATAGACTGCTGGTGCCGCCATAGCCGAGATGATCGTAGTGTGCGCCGACCACGATCGTCTCGTTCGCCAATGGCCCCGCTCCCTCCAGCACGCCGACCACGTTCTTCACGTCCACCTTGCCGCGGTGCAAGCGCACCTCGACGTGTGCTTTCCAGCCGGATAACTCGCGGCTCCGCGGCTTCAGTTCGCGGTTGATGTCCTTCTCCAAGGTCGTCAACGCATCGGCTCCGCCGATCATAGCCTCCAGGACGCTACGACGAATGTGAAACACGGGGATCTTCCCGGCGCTTCGGCCGAAGGCGGTGTAGTTGAAATCGAGCAAATCGTCGCCGTCGCGGGCAGTGGCGGCATCGTTGACGATGAGTACCGCCGCCGCCCGATTCTTCTCGGCGGCGGCGATTTTAAGGGCGAACGGAGCGCCTTTCGCCAATTCGGAGTTGCGTTCTTTGTCGTCACTGTGCGGCGCTCCGCGAAGGAGGACGACGATTTTATCCTCAACCTCGAGTTCCTCGTAATCGTCGTAATTGGCTTTTTTGTTGCTGATTCCGTAGCCGGCAAACACGACGGCCGCCCGGTCTTCACCGGAACCGCCCAGCGCCATCGGCCAAAACTGCACGCCTTGCCTGAGAGCGATGCTCTGTTTTTGTGGGCCTTCCAACGCGAGGACGGCGGGACGGTCGAGGACGTTGGCGTTGATGGTGAACGGCTGGAAGTAGCTGCCGTCTTCGCCTCCGGGTTTCAGTCCGGCGCGCTTGAATTGTGCGACGATATAGTCGGCGGCCTTGTCGATGCCCTTCGTTCCGGGACCGCGCCCCTCGCATTCGTCGGAGGCCAGGAAGGTGATGTCGCGCCGCATCCGCGCTTCTGCGTCGGCCCGCGAACCGGGAGCCGGCGCGATCTTCTCCGCCGCCGTCAACAGCGGCAGACACACGACGAGAGTAAACCAGCGGAGCGTACGCATGGGGGATCCTCTTGAGGTACCGTAAGAAAGAAAACAGAGCTTGCGCAGTCGCACCCCATTTACTGTACCCGACACCTCCCGGTTTGCCTATGGCGCGCTCGGCGTTCGATCGACGACCTCCGTGGGTATGACGGGCGCGGCACCGAGGAAGACGCGGCAACGGGCGTGGCGCACGATGTAATCGCCGCGGGCATCGAGGGAACCGCACGGATCGGTGGGCTTTTCCGGCGACAGCGGCACGACGATGAGATCGTAGCGATCCGCGCGCGCACGTTCGACGATGGCCGCTCCGCTGGAATCTGCCAACTGAATCACCTGCAAATGACGGCCGATTTGCTGGGCGCGCTCTTCGTCTTGATGGACGACGCCGTGGCCGTTGAGCGGCTCCGAACCGGGCGGCACAACGGGTACGATGCCAAGATCGACTTGGGGATCGAGCATGGTCAGCACGTCTTGGAAGAGATCGCTACACGAAGGGCTGCCGTCGTGCAGCAACAATACGCGATCGACGCCGACGCCGGCGGCACGCAGTTCGGCGACCGATTTCGCCTTGCGTTCGCTGATCTTCGGGATACGGTTGCCTCCCGCCAGATCGAGATACATATCGCGGTCTCGGCTGAGGATGCGCACTGTTATCGGCGCGGGATTGCCGCCGTGCAGATTGATCCAATAGAAGGCGATTTGATCGAGTTGATCGTCGGCGGTGTAGCGGTTGGACGCGCCCATGATGACTTCGTGGGCTTGCAGATCCTTGGCCGTCGTCAGCACGGCGTGCATGGGATTGTTGGTCGGCACGATAAGGGGCTTAACCTGCTTACCGGCCTTCTCGGCCAACTCGACGACGGCGGTCATCAAGTGTTGGTCGTAGGCATCGAGGTCGGCTCCGGGTTCCAGCGGTTCTCCCGAACCGATGGGCGTGTGCTTAGCGGTCATCACCACAATGCCGGTCGTCTCAGGATCGGTTTCGGCTAGAGCCTTCTCAAGCATGAAGAGATTGTGAGGCGAACGAATGGCCACTAGCTTACGGTATGCTTTGGAGAGTTCCAAACTGGCGGCCGTCACTTCGCCGGTTGTTTCCCGATTGAACTGCTCTAAATGCTGATGGTGTTTGCCACGCAGCCGTTTCTCGTGATAGTGTTCGGAGATAACAAACGTCACCAAGAACAAAGCGGTAAAGACCAAACCACCGATCGTGGCCACTTCCTTCGTGAAAAAGTTGAGGATCGCGGTGCAGAGGAGGACGAAGAAGATGGCGCTCAACCCAAGAGGCACTTCGACGTTGCCGATGCGGACGTTGAATGGCACTTTGTATTCGCGCGGGCTACGATCCTTAAAACGGAGTACAACCATCGCCAATGCCTTAAATACGAAGCTCCACACCACGCCGAACGCATAGGCTTCGCCGAGAATAAGCATGTCGCCGCGACTAAACAGAATCGTCGCCAATTGCAGCGCAACGATCAACCACAGGAGTCGATATGTCGTGCCATAGCGCGGATGCGGCTTCAAGAACCAGTCCGGCAGGACTCCGTCCTCGGCGACGCGATTGAGAACGCCGTTGGAGCCAATGATCGCCGTGTTGACAGCGCCGGCCAGAATGAGAAAGCCGACGAACACCACGAAGGCATTCAAGGCCAATCGTGCATAGGGATGTCCCCAAACATACATGGCCAAACCGCCGATCAGATTGTCGGAATAGTCCTTCATGCGCACTTCATCCGGGATCATCAACACGGCCAAGAACGAAATGGTGGCGGTCAACAACAGGCTGTAGACGAAGACAATAAACGCTGCTTTCTTGAAGTTCGGAAGTTTGGGCGATTCGACCTCGCGGTATACCTGTGCCAAGGTTTCCTCGCCGGACATGGCCAAGATCGAATGGCCGAACGCGATCAGTAATCCGATGACGCCAAGTATGCCAAGCCAGCCTCCCGGCTCGCGGATCTTGTTGGCCAGGCTGGGTACCCAGCGACCGATGAACCCAAGCGGATCTTCTTGCCGCCCGGTAGCTTCGTTGATCTTCGCTTCGAATACGTTGGGATCCTCCTTGCTCGGTTTTGGCTTGAGTTTGCCCGTTTGTGGATCGCGCACATATTGTTCGCGTATCTCGCCGGTAATTCGATCGGGGGCCGCTTCGACCTCGTACTGAACCTTGGGTTGAAGGTCCGGAATTGGCGAGGGCAAGGGATTGGCAGGTCCACGAATCAACAGGGTAAGAAAGCACCAGGCGAGTACGACGACCGCCATGATCGAGGTGGCGATCATTATTTTTAGCGCTTTATCGCTGGATTCGTGGATGCCGAGGATATTTTGTCGAAAGAAATACAGGGTGATAATCACGGCGATCAACACCGAACCATAACGCTTCACATAATCTCGCGTCTCTTCGCCGACAACCAAGTTGGGAAAGGCGATCTTCAGCGAATCGATCATAAGGCCCATGATGTATTGCCCCGCCGAGACCCCGCTGGTAGGCCCGGTGAGAATGTAATCGAACATCAAAGCAGAGACCGACAATTTGCCGAGAAAGCCTCCCATCGCCTCCTTAACGACCCGATACACGCCACCGCGCACGAACAACGAACAGCTCTCGATGTAGACCGAGCGCACCGCGTAGCTGAACATCATGACGCCGAGAATATACCACGGAGCGGCGGGACCGATGGCCTGTTCGACGATGCCGCCGATGTAATAAGAGGTGCTGGCTAGGTCGCACAGAACCACGGCGGCGGTGCGCCAGTAGCTGATGAACGTGAACATCACGCTGCTAACGATGATGATCTGCGCCGGACGGATCAGGCGGCTTGAAAGAGAGGCGTCGGAACCTCCGGAAGGGATGGAACCGGGGGAAGGGGTGGTCATGGGTACGAGTCTCGAAGCGCGGTCGGAACTACCGAGGGCGTCCACGTCAAAACCGCGAGACGGGTGTGCCCTTTCAAATTCTGCCGAAGCGCATGGCAACGGCTCGCCGACGAGGTTAGCTGTCGGGCAGGGCTTGAAAGTACCCCGGTTCGCGCATACGAACCTAAGCCCCTAGACCGGAGACGTTCCGATCCGTTGGTTCCCCCGTTCTCGCATCGAGGCGAGATTAGGCTACACATAGCACTGTATTATAATTTGTTGTCCAAAGATGGCAAGAGAGGCTTGCGGCCGCGGCGAGAAGTCGGGCCATCAGGCATTGCGATGAACCACACGCTCCGTCAAACCTTCCAAGATCGAACGGTAGGGAGAGGGCGGCAGACAGGCCAGTTGCCCGCGCGCTTCCACCGTCAGGGATTCGGCTCGACGCCGCGCATAGTCCAGTGCGCCGCTTTCCAACAGTAAGGGACGCAGCAAATCGCGCTTCCGCGGTTCGCTACCGTGAAGAATCTGTCGCGCACGCGCCGCCTGTTGTTTGTCCCCCTTTTGGAGGAGATAGATCAAAGGCAAGGTCGGTTTTTGTTGCTCCACGTCGGTACCCAACGATTTGCCGGTCGCCTTTTCTTCGCCAATCAGATCGAGTAAATCGTCGGCGATCTGAAACGCTTGCCCGACGCATCGGCCAAATCGTATCAGCGCTTGCACCGTCTCCGTCGGCGCTCCACTGTACAGCGCGCCCAGATGACAGCAGCACGCGGTCAATTCCGCAGTTTTGCCATCGATAATATCAAAATACTCTTCTTCGCTCAAATCGAGGTTGCCGCGCTGCAGCACCTGGAAGAGTTCCCCTTCGCACACCCGATCCGTGGCGGCTCCGATGAGCCGACAGACGCGGGCGTCGTCGAGCGTGCTGGCGAGGTGGAAGGCATGCGTGAACAGATAGTCGCCGAGTAAGACGCTGGTCTGCACGCCCCAGACGGCGTTCACCGTGGCCACGCGCCGCCGCACCCGCGCCCCGTCGAGAACATCGTCGTGAACCAAAGTGGCGGTATGAATCATTTCGACGACGGCGGCCAGCACATGATGGGCCGGGATCACGCGCCCGCAGCCCCGCGCCGTCAATAACAAGAGCAACGGACGCAGACGTTTCCCACGGTAGTGTTGGATGTGATCGACGACCTCGGCGACGCGCGGGTTTTTATTCTTTAGAAAGTGGGCCAAGATGCGCTCGACTTCTTCGAGATCGGCAGTGAGGGGACCGGAAGCATCCAAACCTGGAGCGATCATGGGCGGAGGAGCCATCGCGATCGTATTCATGAAGTGTCCACCCGCTATCGGCCTACGGCAAGCAACGATCGGCAAACGGTCGAAGGCCGTTACTAAAGGTATTATTCCAATTGAATACTTACGGGGTTGCGGGAAAAGCGTCAATCTTCACGCCGGAAGACGCCGCTTCGACCGCCGCTCTTTTCTTCTAACCGGATCTGCTCGACGCTCATAACACGATCGACCGATTTGCACATATCGTAGACGGTGAGGGCGGAGATGGCGGCGGCGGTCAACGCCTCCATCTCGACGCCGGTGCGGCCAAAGACGCGCACCGTCGCCTCAATGCGCAACTGGTCGTCGGCGACGAAGCGAAAATCGACGGCGGCGCTGGTGAGGGGAAGCGGATGACAGAGGGGGATCAAGTCGCCGGTGCGTTTGGCGGCCATGATTCCGGCGAGCCGCGCCACTTCGAGAACGTCGCCCTTGGCCGAGGCGCGGTCGCGGATGAGCGCGGCCGTGGAGGCCGCCAGGCGGACCACCGCGCTGGCTTTGGCTTCGCGAAGGGTTTCCGCTTTGGCGCTGGTGTCCACCATGCGCGCCGCCCCGCGTTCGTCGAAATGCGCCAGTTCGTTCATCGCTTTTCCGTTTCATTCAACAGAAGCCGTGCGTCTTCGCTCACCCAAGTCGGTCTGAAGTATTGCAGATCGTAAATCTCTCGCACTCGCCCGCGCGGATCGAGCAAGTAGACGCGCGAGGGATGATCGAGTTGACCGTTGGCGGCAGGACGAGTCCACATGCCCCAGTCGGCCAACACCTTGTCGATCTCTTTTTGCGTGCCGGTAACGAAGGTCCACCGTTTGGTCTCAATGTCGTACAGTCGCATGTAATCGCGCAGCACGGCGGGTGTATCGCGGGCCGGATCGAGCGAGATGGAGAGCAGATGTACTTTCTCGCTCAACCCTGCCTTGGCGAGTGCGCGGGCGGCGAGATCCATGCGGTGCGTGGTGGCCGGACAGCTGCCGTTGCAAGTAGTGAACACAAAACTTACCAGCACGACTTTCCCTCGCAGCGAGGAGAGCCGAAACGCATTGTCGTCTTGCGACGTGAGCGTAAAGTCGGTCGGGGTGCGAATGAAGGCCAAACGAGCTTCGTCGGACCAGGCCGCGCCCATAAACCCGAACAACGCACAGATGGACAGCCCCAAAGGCGTCCATCGAACGGTTCGCTGGAGTGACCGATTCATTCTTCTTCCTTTACGCTCTCAGGCGCTTGGCCTGGGCATTCCGCTCCGTCAATAGAGCAGCATGTCGTGTCCGCGCGCCGGACCCGTCTTGAATTTCGTCAGATCGACTTTGAACTTCGGGTCCATCTTCATGCCTTCGGGGCCGACGCGGATCAGGCGCACCCAGAAATCGTCGGAGCGGTCCATCGTGCTGAGCAACGAGTTCGTGGTATACATCCGCTTGCCATCGCCGGTGAGATGCAGCATGTTCGGCTCGACGCCGGGCTTGACGGTGGAGATGAGTTTCGGATTTTTCAGATCGCTTACGTCCCACTGTTGCACTTCGTCCGAAGCAAAACAACTGACGAACAGATACTTCCCATCGGGCGATTGGCTGAGATCAACGGGCAGCTTACCGGTATCGCACAGTTTGCGCGTCGTGTATTTGTCTCCGTCATCTCCCTCCCAAATCCAAATCGAATCGGCGAGGGCGCAATTGCAATAGCCGTGTTTCGCGTCCTTCTTGAGCGACCATCGACATTCCAACGGGGCGGCGGCGGTCGTCAGCGTTTGCAGCACCTTGCGGGAACGGAAATCCCACACGAGCAGCTTGTCTCCGAACTGTTTGAGGTCCATCTTCGCCAACGGCTTGCGATAATTCTTTGGCGGGGTGAAGCTAGAGGTAATCATGCGGTTGAGGTCGGGATGGATGGCCACGTCGTAGCCGTAGGGCGCGTCTTTGGGCATCTCAAGAGTGCGAATCAACCTGCCGTCGTTATGAAACTCCGCTAGTCCCGCCGGCACTCCTCCATCTTTGCCGCCCAGGAAGCTGATGAGCATGCGCCCTGGGATGGCATAGGGGGAATGCGGCCCGGTCAGTCCCGAATCTTTGGCCGAATCGAACGCTTTGACCAATTTCGGACGAGCCGGATCGCTCGCCACATCAATGACGAAGATGCGATTGGAAAACAGGCTGCAACCCCAGATGTGCGTGCGGTCGTCGGTGAAGCCGAAGTGGTGCGTTTCATTGCCCTTCGATCCGAGATCGAGTTGGTAGAGTATCTCGCCGTACTTCGGAGATGCGGCATCCACGTCGATTACGGCCAGGAAATCGTTGTCTTTGGCGTCGGCATCCACGCAGAAGACGTAGAGATACCTCTCCGGTCGTTCGATGCGCTTCACGAAAGGCGACAAACACGTCTCGGCCGGGACGGACGTGGTGAGTACCGCGGCCAAGCCCATGCCCAACACCAGTAGGATGGCGAGGAATCGATTCGAGTTCATGAATTTCTCCCGATGCTTCGCAGACGCGAACAAACGCTTCCTTTAGATTAGTGCCTCGCCCTTTCTGCTGCAACGGAGACAACGATAAAGACGGCGAGTTTGCCTCATGTCTCATTGGAGCGGAACTTGAGAGAGCGAGATTGCGGAATAGAATCCTCACCGTCGGCTCAGAATCAGGAGAGAGAACGTCACGTTGAGAAAGGGAGAACGTCGATGCTTTACCAGTTTCTGGCGGATGTGGTCGTGGGGATTCACGTCGCCTACGTCGGTTACGTCGTCTTGGGCCAGATCTCGATCTGGATGGGACTATGCTTTCGCTGGGCTTGGATTCGCAATCCGTGGTTTCGTTGGAGCCATTTGGCGATGATCCTGATTGTGGGAGCCGAAGCGGCTCTCGACATCGAATGCCCATTGACGGGCTGGGAGCGCGCGCTGCGATCGGCGGCGGGCCAGACTATGAGTGGCGAAAGTTTCGTCGGACGGATGTTGCACGATTTAATCTTCGTGGATTGGCCGCCTTGGGTGATAAATACACTACATATCGTTTTCGCGCTCTTGGTGTTGGGGACGTTCTTGCTGGCTCCACCCCGGCGGCGCGCTGCGTTGGCGTCACTCTAACTCGTGTATTTCCGGTGTCTCCGATGCGAAGACACCTCCGATCTCGAAGCCGCCGCCGATCATCGGCTGCGTGCGAACGATGCGCGCCAGCACGGCGAAGGAAGATGCGGCTGGCGATTTGTGCCAGTGCAAGTATACCTGCTCGGTACTGGGTTTCTTGGCGACGCGAATGCTGACACCGCCGAGCGAAATGTTACGGCTCATTCCCTCAAGGATCTCCTCGAACTCCAGGTCGCGCCGCACAGGGTAGACGTGTAGCGGTTGGGGACAGCCCCAGCGGTCTTGACCGCGTTGCTCGGCGTTGGCCTGCATGTAGCCGCGAAGACTCTCAACGAATCGGGGGGTCAGGTTGACGAGAAGCTTTGCCACGCGCTCCCTTTCGCCGCCCGTTGGATAGACGCTCAGACATGCTTCGGCAAAATACTTGGGAGAGTTGAAAGCCGATGTCACCTTCACTTCCAGAGCCACGCCCGGTCGCGGGGTGGGTTCGGCAGCGCTCGGTAGAGTGCGGGGCAACTCCATCAGGAAGAGAAAACGGTCGCTACTCTGCTCGACGATTTTGAGCCGCCACTCGGAACGGAAACCTTCGAGCTTGAGCGGCAGCACTCCGCTAAAAATGTGGACCGGGAACTTGCACTCCCAAAGGTCGTTGTCCCGCACGGAGTACCGAGCGCTGCGCGGTCCTTCCACGATGCGAGGAGGCGATGAAAGTTCGGACAACGCCAGTCCAAGAACAAACCGATCGAGCGACGGCAGCGAGAGCGCTTCGTCTTCCGGTTCTCCCCGCAAACTGGAAAAGGGGATCACGTTCGGAAGTTGATGGTAGAGCGTGGCCCGATGATTCGAGACGACCGCCGCTTCTTCCAAGGCATCGACCAGCGCGACGCAGCTGGGAAATCGCTGTTGCGGATCGGCCTGCAGCGCTTTAAGCAGAGGGATACGGTCGCAGCTTGGGAGCAGATCGAAGTCGAGTCGCGCCTCCGGTTGGAGCGGAATCGCTTCCCTCCCCCCGCTGTCGCTTTTTGTGGGTCGGCGCGCCGATGGCGCAATCGAGCGCGGCGGGATCCCGTTCAGCATTTCCGCATAGATCAATGCCAACCCGAACTGATCGGCGGTCGATCCGGCGCGCCCCATCAGCGCTTTGGTCATGTACTTCCCTTGAGGGATGCCGCGAATATCCAGCTTCTCGAACAACTCTGGCGCGGCATAACGTCGGTTGACCGCGCTGGCCGGCTGACCCGTCGGCAGCCAGACCAACGGCGTCAACCCATAATCGAGAATCCATACCCCCTCGGAGTGCAAGGCCAAGCAACGCGGATGAAGCCCGAGATGGGGCATCTCATATTCGGCGTACAACGCATCGAGCGCCCCGGCGACGGTGCGAAGATAGAACGTCAATTCGTTGCGCGGAATGCCCGGCAACCCTTGCTTTTGACAAATGCCAAGCCTATCCCGCAACGATAGGCGATACGCCTCCGCGATCAGAACCAATCGTCCGGAATTGCTCCAGCACAAGTCGAAAGGTGCCAATATCGGATGGCGAAACTCCTTTAACCGTTCGAGAATCTTGGCATCGCCGCCGACGATGTCGTGCAGACAGAGGGCGCGGCGTTTCTGCCCTTTCTTATCCTCCACTTCCCAGACTTCGCCCAAGGGAGATCGTCCTAGACAACGCAGGAAATTATGCCCCGATACGGCGATGCGATTGTGCGTCGAGGCATCGACTTCCTCGCCGTAACGATCGACGCCGCGATCCTCTTCCTCAATCAGCGATCGCCGTGCTTCCAGGATGTGACGTAGGACCGGCGTCACGGCTTGATTGTCGGCACACTCCAAGCTCGGTATGGTCGGAGAGTCGGGCGATCGTAGGGAACAAACCTCATCGAGCGCGTTTTCCTTGGGACTCGGCGGGTTATCGCCCGTCGAATTCGCCTGGTAGCGCGCTACGAAAAGTCTTCGAACCACAGCAGAAGCACGCGGCGAACGAGGTGTCTCTCCACTGGTGCCGCAAACCAGGTGTTGCAGGAAATCCATGCACGAGGGATAGCGATCTTC
>JAKBCS010000250.1 GCA_021807595.1 Planctomycetota bacterium
AGTTCTATCCGCAAATCGTAACCACTCACACCTGGCAAGAGCGCGTCGACACGGTACGGCTGGCGCAAAAGGTGGGTCTGGAAACGTGTTGCGGGTGCATCTTCGGCATGGGCGAATCCATTGAGGACCGCGTCAGCTTGGCGTTCAGCTTGAAAGAACTGAACCCCAGTGTCGTGCCGTTGAATTTTCTCTTCCCCATCCCCGGTACTCCGCTAGAGAACGCGCCGCGCCTCAAACCGATGGAGATCCTGAAGATCGTCGCCGTCATGCGACTGATCTTGCCGCGACAGGATTTGAAAGTGGCCGGGGGGCGAGAGAAGAACCTCCGCGATCTGCAAAGTTGGATATTCTACGTCGGCGGCACGAGCGGCTTGATCGGCAACTACCTGGCGACGGTGGGCCGACCCAACGAAGACGATTTGCAGATGATTGAAGATCTGGAATTGAATTGGCACGACGACCGCGTCGGCGACGCCGATCCCGACCTCGTCGTTCCGCTCGCCGCTCCCGTCTCAACCTGGGAATTACCCGTGTTGTCGTAGCGTATCGTTCCTTTTGGCGAGCGGCGGGTTAATACCCGCCGCTGGCCGGGTCTATTCGTGTCGGTCATGTCTGACTGGATGGAAGAGGATCTCGAGGACCGTTGCCGACGCGGTTTGTACCGCGAAAGGCGTCTCATGCAATCGGGTTCGGCGGCGCGCGTGCGGTTGCGCGGACGAGAACTCATCAACTTCTCATCTAACGATTATCTATCCCTTGCCGGAGATCTTCGATTGGCTCGCGCCGCGGCGCGAGCGGCACGGCGTTTCGGTTGCGGCGCGGGCGCGTCGCCGTTGGTGTCCGGCTACTCGCCGCCGGTGCGTGCGCTCGAGCGGGCGTTGGCCGAGTGGGAAGGGTGCGAGGCCGCGCTGGTGTTCGGCAGCGGCTACGCCGCGAATCTTGCCGTCGTCGGTTCGCTCGTTGGGGCAGGCGACGCCGTGTTCAGCGATGCCCTCAATCACGCCAGCCTTATCGACGGTTGTCGTCTGTCGCGTGCTGCCATCCACGTTTACCGCCATAACGATCTCGATCAACTTGCCGATCTCCTGCGCGTCGAAGGAAGCCGGGCGCGCCGCCGACTGATCGTCAGCGATACGGTTTTCAGCATGGACGGCGATTTCGCACGTCTGTCTGGATTAGTGGAGTTAGCGGATCGCTTCGGTTGCTTATTGCTGATCGACGAAGCCCACGCCACCGGCGTGCTGGGCGAACGAGGACGCGGATTAGCGGAGTCGATGTCTCCTGGTTCGTGGTCGCCGCGACGTCCGTTCAAGGTCGGCACGCTGAGCAAAGCGTTGGGCGCTCAGGGTGGCTTCGTGTGCGGTTCGCGGCGGTCAATCGACTGGCTCGTGAATCGCGCCCGGCCTTATATTTTCTCGACGGCCCTGGCCCCACCGATCGCCGCCGCGGCGCGGGCAGCCGTCGCCATCGTGCAAACGGAGCCTGAGCGCCGCAATCGTGTCCTCGCCTTGGCCGAACGGTTGCGCCGCGAGTTGCAAGCGTTTGGCGGCAACGTCGGCGCGTCGTGCTGTCAAATTGTACCGCTCATCGTCGGCGGAGCGCACGAGGCTGTCGCGCTGTCGCGCCGGTTAGAGGAAGCCGGATTCTTGGTCCCAGCCATTCGCCCCCCCTCGGTACCGGAAGGCAGCGCCCGTCTGCGCATCAGTATCACGGCGGGACATAGCGAGTCGGACATTCTTCATTTGACGACTACTTTGAGAGATTGTAAGGCATCCTTCGTCTAAAATGTATCGGGGCCATTTCCCTTACACATTCGTGACGGAGGGAGTATCCTCAATGCCCCTCCTCGTCCCTCTACATCAGGGGAGAGGGGCTTCCCGGATCGCGTCCGAAGTTCGAGAGAGCGGCTCGGCGTCGATCTATGTACCGGAATTCTTAAGCCATTTTTCGATTTCCCATTCGTTGGCGAAAACCCGCTCCTTCGTAACCTGCGCAATCGTTACCACCTCCTTGCCAACGCAGGATTTCTGTGGCAATGTCCTGCCTTTCTCTGCCAGCGACACTCAAGCACGCCGTAGAATTGAAGTGATGGACGAAAGGAGGAGTTAGAGTATGACTTGGCGACAAATCGCTGTTGTGATGGCCGGAGCGTTGGCGTTGAGCGGACTCTCGGGTTGTAAGTGTCCGAATAACAACCGCTCGGCCTACCCGTATCCGCCGCGGCGGGATGCCGTGCCGTATACCAACCCGATGACCGCCAACGGGCCGATGCCGCCGCGCTATGTACCCGGTACGCCGGGTGTGGGCGGCTTACCTCCGGGGGCGGTCGTCGTGCCTCCGGGTTCCATCCCACCTCCGGGTCAGGCCGCGCCTCCACCCGGAGCCACGGGGATTCAACAGAATAACTACATGCCTCCCGGCCCCGGATCGCCGCAAACCTCGTCCGGCATCGCGCCCAGCGTGTATCTCGAACCGCCGGAGCCAGCCGCATCGTCCAGGAAGCCGGAGTCCACCGACCGCGCGGCGCGTACGCCCCAGACCCCGGAACCGCCGATGGCGCGCGACGACAGCAAAGCCAGCCCCGATTTGCCGGTAGACATCCCGCAATACGCCACCATCAAAGCGAGTGTCGCCGGGGGGCAAGAGCCGTTCGCCGAAGGCATCGTCTGGCTGAAAAAGCACGACTATCGCAGCGTCCTACACATTCGCGCTCCAGGCGTGGACGACGACAGCGTGCGCAAACAGTACGAGCAGGCGGGACTTCGCTATGGGAACTTGGAGGTTTCGCCGCAAACACTGACAAAAGAGATCGTCGATCAGTTCAATCGTATCGTCGGCGACAAAGACAACCTGCCCCTGTTTGTTTACGACAAGGACGGCACCTTGGTCGGCCCACTGTGGTATCTGCATTTCCGCACCGTCGAAGGGTTCACGGACGAGAAGGCGCGCGGCGAAGCCGAACGCCTCGGTTTCAAACCGGATCGCAACGAATCCTCCACGCAAATGTGGCTGGCCGTTCAAAAACTGCTCGATGAAATCAAGAAGTGATCCCTTCTGTTCGATCATCGTCCGAAGTCTACAAAGAATCGTATGAACGATTCTCAACTTTCCTCTGCCTTGGGTTCGAGTGAGCCGCTCACGCCACCCTTGTACACCTCGGCGGTCTATCGGCTGCCGGATCTCGACGCGCTCGATCGCATCCTCGACGGCAAAGAGACCGGCTTCATCTATGCCCGCGATGCTCATCCCAATGCCCGGCGCTTGGCGGCGCTTCTGGCCGAAGTTGAAGGCGCGCAATGGGCGCTAACGACCAGTTCGGGCATGGCCGCCATCTCGTCACTAATTTTGGCCAACGTGGAGAGCGGACGGCGCATCGTGGCCAGCCATCGCCTCTATGGCCGCACCACGCAACTCTTGCAACAAGAGTTGCCGCGTCTGGGTGTGCAAACTTCCTTTGTGGACATTAGCGATCTGGAAGAGACGAAGAAGGCCCTGCAAGTACCTGCCGCTTTGTTGTTCGTAGAGACGATTTCCAATCCGCTGCTGCGCGTGGCCGATGTGCCGGCGCTGGCCCGGCTGGCTCACGAGGCCGATTGCCAATTGGTAGTCGATAACACCTTCGCCACGCCCATCTTGGTTCGTCCCCTGGAATGGGGTGCCGATTATGTGATGGAGAGCGTCACCAAAATGATTGGCGGGCACAGCGATGTGACGCTGGGCATGGTGTGCGGCAACAACGATAAGCGCGCGGAGTTGAGTCAAGTCAGCAGCATGTGGGGATTCTCTTCCAGCCCGCTCGATTGTTGGCTAACGGAGCGCGGCTTGGAGACACTGGCACTGCGCATGAAGGCGGCCTCGGCCAACGCCGCCGCCCTCGCCGAGTGGCTGCCGAACCAAACCGGCGTGGTGCGCGTGGTTTATCCCGGTTGCGCCGATCATCCCGACCACGAATTGGCGGCGCGCATCCTGAGCGGCGGCTTCGGCAACATGCTCTGTTTCGATCTCGCCGGTGGACGCGAAGCCGTCAATCGCTTCATGCACCAAGCCGCCGGCATTCCCTTCAGCCCCTCGCTCGGCCACACCACCACGACGTGCAGCCATCCCGGCACTACCTCGCACCGCTACGTCGATCCCGCCGAAAAACAACGACAAGGCATCACCGACGGCCTGATCCGTTTGTCCGTCGGCATTGAGGAACTCTCAAAAATCCAAGACGAACTAGAGAAAGGGTTGTCCGATGTCTGAGATAGGTTGCCACGCTTGCTCGCATTCGTTTTTTGGAACCTCTTTCCATCAAAATCTGCTTGCGAGTGATACAAGGAACCGCTAGGATTTTTCTAACAAAACACACGGTCTCGGCTCTCGGACCCTATCATTGCATCAAACGTCCAGCACGCTCCTCCAACGTCTTCGTAGGCCCAATTCTCGTAAACAACCTCGATGTA
>JAKBCS010000251.1 GCA_021807595.1 Planctomycetota bacterium
AAGAAATCCGGTTCCCCGTGCCCCCGTTTCGGGGGAGAGGGGCTAGGGGTGAGGGGGAAGAAATCCGGTTCCCCTCGCCCCCGTTTCGGGGGAGAGGGGCTAGGGGTGAGGGGGGGGTATCGAGCGCAGCGCGCAGCTCGCGCAGGCGCGGGGCCGCGAACTCGGCTTTTTCCAGCCGCGCCAGGACGTTGGATAACAAGGCGAGATCGCGACCGCGGCGCTCGACGGCGCTGAGGACTTGCTCAACGCGGCGATAGTACCACCCGGCGAAGCTCAGTTGAACCACCAGGAGGATAAGGAAAGGCGTCGAGCGCGTCTCTTGAAAAAAAAGTGTGAACGCCGAGCCGTCGTCGAGCAAGCCGAAGAGCGTCAGCAACCAGCCGGCCAGCGCGGTCGTGGTCAGCAAACCGAGAAGCAGCGCCGCCCAGCGCGGCCAACGGGCCGTCAGCAGCGGCGGCTCCGCGCCCCAAGCGGCCAAGGCGTTGAAATCGACGCCGGCCGGCACGTCGCCGCCCAGAAGCGCGAGATCCTCGCGCAGATCGAGCAGCGGACGCAACTCCGCCACGGCGGCTTGTCGAGCGCGGATTTCCTCCGAATCGGCGGCACGGAGCAACCACGACGCCAGGGTGTCTTCGCCGGCGCGCGTCCGCGCCGTGCAAAGTAGCTCGAACAGCGATCCCGCTCCGAACAGATCGAGGTCGCCCGCATACGGATGCGTATCGTCCTGGAAGCGCGAGCCGCTTTGGCCGCGCCCTCTCCAGGCGTCTTGCAATCGAGCGAGACCATTTTCGTAAAAGGTCACGGCGCGTCTGGAACGATGCCAGGCGCGCGTCACGCGCTCGTGATAAAACAGAAGAACCGTTGACAAAACGATGGGAACCGCCAACCACCACGCCGAAAGGCTATGGGTGCCGAAAACGAGAAACAGCAAGAGTAAGCCGAGGAGAAAGACGAACACGCGCGCGTTGCCTACCAGGCGCTCGCGCCCGGCGAGTTGGCCGGTACGCCGTTGCCGTTCTTGCAGGCGTTGAGTGTATTCCTCGATTGGGGACGATAACGGCGTCGCGGTTTGCACAACTTCTCCCGTTCCTCGGTACGGAAATTCCTTTCCCACACCTTATCGCAAAGGAGAATCCACGGCAGCGCCGATTAGCAAGCTCCCGTCGCCGTCGTTCCGGACGGATGGGATCGGTATGGAAACCGCGTCAGCTTATTCTTTGCGATAAAAAGACGGACACCCGGCGACCGCCGCCGGGTGTCCACTCTTGGGGAAGAGTTGGTGCGCGAAGTTAAGGAGAGGGCCGAGTGAGAACCGCCGATCGACCCGTTCACTCCACCTTCTCCGAGGTAGGGACGGTTATCCACGCGAAATGGCGCGGCGGAGGTTGGGATCGATCGGCGGCTGGGCGAACTCGGCTTTTCTCTCTCGTGTTTGGGCCGCCTCTCCGTTCTGCTGAAGGAACGTCGAGGGGAGGAGAACTTGCGCGCAAGTTTCAGGTTTCTACAAAAAGTGGAACGGCGCGGACAATTGCGTGAAGATGCCCTCAATGATAGAATCAAAATGTCGTTTAAGATAATGCCCCTCCTCGCCAACGTGCAATCGGAACGGATGGTCCAACGAGCCGGCGAGGGAGGCGAGGACAGCGGAACCCACGAGTCGCATCCATGCGTGATCCGTTATTTTGGTCGATCCCCTTGGGGCGCGCGTTCGGCATCACCGTTCGCGTTCACATGCTGTTCCCATTCGTGGCTCTAGCGCTGATCTTGCGATTGGCGGTTAAACCGGATTATCTGCCGGGCACATGGATCGACGGCGCGATGATGGCCGGCTTGGCGTTCGTCTCGGTGTTGCTGCACGAGTTCGGCCACTGTTTCGCGGCCCGGTGGATGGAAGGAGACGCTACCGAGATTATGATGTGGCCGCTGGGCGGATTGGCCAGCGTCGATCTGCCGCACGAGCCGCGCGCCCACTTCATCACCGCCGCCGCCGGACCCGCCGTCAATCTCTTGCTTGCCGCCGTTTGTGGGTTGCTCCTGACCTTCGCCCTCGATCCATCGTTTCAGCCGCCCTGGAATCCGCTGACATGGTATCCCTTCCGGATTAAGGCGGACGGCTCCATGGACCTGGCGATATGGAACGGCCCACCGCAAATCGTCCATTCGATCGCCCCCATCGTGCTGTCGCGGTTGTTCTACATCAACTGGGCCTTGTTCCTGCTCAATGTCCTCTTGGTTTGTTTTCCCCTCGACGGGGGGCGCATGCTTCAATGCCTGCTGTGGCCTAACTTCGGCTACCGCCAGGCGACCCTGTACGTCGTCTATTCCGGCTTCATTTACACGGTCGGTGTCGGCCTCATCTCCATCGTCACCGAGGAACTGTTGATCCTCTGCTTGGCTTTGTTCATCTACTTCTCCTGCCGCAATCAGTTGATTTTTCTCGAAACCGGCGGCGACGAAGGGCTGTTCGGCTACGATTTCTCCCAAGGATACACCAGCCTGGAGCGCGATCCGCCTCAAGTCGCCACCAAGCGAGCCAGTTGGTGGAAGCGCTGGCGCGAGAACCGCGCCGCCCGCAAGCTGCAACGGGAAACGGAATCGCGCGCCGCCGACGAACGACGACTCGACGAACTGCTGGAAAAAGTGCAAAAAGTCGGCATGAACGGTCTGACCGACGAAGAACGCCGCTTTATGAAGCGCGTCAGCGACAGGTATCGCAATCGAAAGTAGCCCGTAGTAGCGTGGGTCGAGCGGAGCGAGACCCACCACGACCGTTCGTTGGTTCTCGCTCCGCTCGAGCCACGCTACACAATTACAGAAAAACTCATGGCCGAACTGATTCAACCCCGCACACTCAAAGGCTTCCGCGATTATCTTCCGGCACTTATGCTGCCGCGCGAGCATCTGTTGGAGCAAGCGCGGCGCGTCTACCGTTCCTACGGCTTCGCGCCCATCGACACGCCGGCGCTGGAGTACGCCGAGATTCTGCGCGGCAAAGCGGGCGAGGAATCGGACAAGCTCATCTACCAATTTACCGATCACGGCGGCCGCGATGTGGCTCTGCGCTTCGATCTGACCGTGCCGTTCGCGCGCTTCGCCGCCCAGTACATCGGCCAGCTCGGCACGCCGTTCAAGCGCTATCACATGGGGCCGGTCTGGCGCGGCGAGAATACCGGACACGGCCGCTACCGCGAGTTTTGGCAGTGCGATTTCGATACCATCGGCACCACTTCCAACGCCGCCGACATCGAGGCGGCCCTGGTGATTCACGATCTGATGCGCGCCCTCGGCTTCGAACGCTTTGAGATTCGCATCAACAATCGGCTGGTCCTCAACGGCCTTTTGGAGCAATTCGGCCTGGCAAATCAAGTCGTGCCGCTGCTGCGCGCTTTGGACAAACTGCCGAAAATCGGCGCGGAAGCGGTGATGGCCGAGATGGCCGAGAAGGCCGGCGTCACCCGCGCCCAGGCCGAGCGTATTCTTGCCCTGGCCCAAACGCACGGCGACAATCGAGAGATTTTGGATCGCTTGCAGCGCGAATTCGGCGACAATCCGCGCGCCGCCGACGGCATCGCCCGTTTGCGCGAACTCGTCGCCGTTGTCCACGACGCCGGCGTCCCGGACGAACGCATCCGCCTCGATCTGTCTATTGCCCGCGGCCTGGATTACTACACCGGCACCATTTACGAGACGTTTTTGACCGACAAGCCGGATATCGGCAGCGTGTGTTCCGGCGGCCGATACGACAATCTCGCCAGTCTGTACACCAAGCAGGTGTTGCCCGGAGTCGGCGCGTCGTTGGGACTCGATCGCCTATTGGCCGCGATGGAAGAGATGAATCTGTTGCCCAAAGCCAAAACTCCCGCTCCAGTCCTGATCGTCCAGTTCGCCGCCGAACATCTCGGTGCCTACCAGAGCATGGCCCGTCGTCTGCGCGGCGAGGGCATCGGCGTCGAGGTCTATCCCGAGGCGAAGAAAGTCGGCCCGCAGCTCAAATACGCCGAATCGCGCGGCTTCCGCATCGCCCTCATCGCCGGCCCCGACGAATTCGCCCAGGGCATGTGGCAGGTCAAAGATCTGGCGCGGCGCGAGCAAATCAACGTGTTGGACTCGGAAGTCGCGGCGGCGGTACGAAAACTATTGAGTACCATTTAAGGGAGCGCGGCATGGATCGCAGCAACCATTACGAAGCGGCCTTCGAGGCGTATTTGCAATGGCACCGCCTGTGTTACGTCGCCGTCGATGAGACCCGCCGTCCCATGCTCGGAGACGCATCGGTCAAGAGCCTCGATTTCATCGTCTTCGGCGAACGCGGTTCCCGTCTGGTCGTGGACGTGAAGGGGCGTCGTTTCCCCGGCGGCAGTCCTAGCAAACCGCGCCGCGTGTGGGAGTGCTGGTCCACAAGCGACGACATCGACGGGTTGCAACGCTGGGTCGATCTCTGGGG
>JAKBCS010000252.1 GCA_021807595.1 Planctomycetota bacterium
GACGTTCGACCGGAGTGCCGCACGCCGAGCTACGCCGCCGGCACGCGCACCGACTTCTTGCTCGCAACGGAACGCATCGCGCTGACGATAAAATGGGCGCGGCCGCGCGTCGTGGATCAAGTTGTCGAAGATACGGCATACTATCGCAACGAACGCAATTGTCGCACCTTGGTTGTATTCATTTACGATCCGGAAGCGAAACTAGGCGATGCCGTTCCATCGACTATTGCACAGGACGATTGCGAAGAGATAGAGATCCGTTGTGTCGTGGCATAACGGCTCACCGCATTCACGCCGGCCCCAAGTGTCGGTTAGCCGCGACCCGAAGGGGAGCGCGAAGCTACCACGCGCTCCGCTGCGCGTCGCGGCTAACCGAAGTTGTTTTTGGACAACTCTTTTGTATTGGTGGGAGTGCGGCACAATAGGTAGAACAATCCCGCGCCGATGCAACCGAAGGCGAAGGCCACATACAATAAAACGCGCGGACCAAACGACAGCCACAAGGCGGCACCCACCAACGACGACGTGCAGATGGCGAACGCGCGCAATCCCCAATAGAGACCCACCCCCTTCGCTCTGATTTCCGGCGGCAATAACGAGGTGATGAGTGCTTTGCGAGACGGTTCGCCGATCTCGCGCAGACCGTGTACCACGAAGGCTGCGAGCAACCAATTCCCGCTCGGTAACAGGTCCAAGGTTAAGGGAAAAGCAGCGAAAAAGAGAAAAGTCAAGCCGATGAACGGTCGAACTCCCACGTTGCGAGAAAGGGAACCGACGGGTAGATACGTCAACAGCGAAACGGTGTGTTGAAGCGCGAGGTAGAGACCGAATTGTTCCAAGGAGATGCCTCGAACATAGTAGACGTATAAGACGATGAAATCGCGCACTAACCAATCGCACCAGCGTTTGAAGATCTCCGCCACTAAGAGACGGCGCAACATCGGCGGCATTTGACGTAGGATAGCGCGCGCCGACTGCGTCGAAGTCGGAGCTTGGTGGTGCGGCATCCACCGCCATTGAACGAGGACCGAGAGAATCCCCAAGCCCAGCGAAACGCTCACCAACCACCTCATGCCGTCCATCGTTCCTTGCACTTCGCCATAAAGCCTCTGCGCCTGCGTCAGCACGAAACCAGCAAGGAGGGGGCCAAAGATTTTTGGCAAGCGTTTTTGAATGGATTGCAGCGCGAAGGCCATGCTTCGACCGGACTGGCCGACGGTCGAGCCGACCGCGGTGAACGTCACCGGTACCGACAACGGCTCCCATCCGAGGATGAGCAACGCCGCGACGATCGTGCCCAGCGGATGACTCCACGACAACAGGAGGACGTAACCCGTCACGGAGAGCAGTCCGAACAGAAGCAGCGAACCGCGATCGCCCATGTAAGCCGTCAAATGTCCCCCGCCGATGTAGCAAAGTCCCTCGAAGAGATTGCGCAGGCACGAGTAGATCCCAACAATCCACAGGGTCTCGACAGACAAATCGCCAAGCGTAGTTGTCGCCTCGATAACATGCTTGCTCCGCGTTTGTAGATACACCGGGATGAATCGTTCCCATAAGTTTTCGCCCAACCCGAAGCACAAAACGGCGAACAGAACGATGGCCACGGTTCGATTGAGGGCTAAAAAATTAGCCAACGAAGTCCACGCTTTGTGCGATGCTTTCATATCGATCTGTTATAATCGAGAAGCGACCAACAAGGAGATGATAGCGTGTCCGAATCTACCGAGAAATTGAAGCGGGTATTGAGCGTCGGTCAGTGTTTTGCGGATCATTCGGCGATAGCGCGCTTCCTGAGCGACCATTTCGGCGCGACGGCGATCGCCGTCGATTCGGCAGGACAAGCCTTTGAGCAAGCGCGCCGAGAGACGTTTGCCCTGATCTTGGTCAACCGCGTCTTCGATGCCGATGGAGCGTCGGGACTGGAGTTTATTCGGGCCATCAAGGAGGACGATGGCCTGCGCACGATTCCCGTTATGCTCGTCAGTAATTATGAAGACGCCCAGGCTCAAGCGGTTCGGGCCGGGGCGGTTCTCGGTTTCGGCAAGGCGGCGCTGAGCCATCCCCAGGCGTCGGCGCGAATCGAACCGTTCCTTCGATAGCGTGCCGATGCCGCGCGGAGCGCGGATCGTACAATGATAATCGACCTACCTTCCCACCTGCCGACGAGATCGCAACATGAACCGTTCTAACCATCATTCGCGGGGGCGAGGTTTCCTTGCCGTACTCCTCTTGGTTTCGCTGTGCCTGGGCGAGAGTCTGGCTCAGAAACCGCCGCCCGTCAATCCGCAAGCTCCGGTCCTGAAGTCGGCTTTTCCTCTTGGGATGCAGCGCGGCACGACGCTCGATTTGACGCTGACGGGAAGCAACCTCGCCGAACCAACGGGTGTGTGGACCAGTTTTCCCGCCAAGACGACCATCCCCAGCGACGGCAACAACGGTAAGGACAACGGCAAACTCGTCGTCCGCCTGGAAGTGCCGAAGGACGCTCCGATCGGCTTTCATGCGATTCGCTTGGCCACGCGGCGCGGCATGTCGAACCTCCGTCTGTTCTGTATCGACGACTTGCCTCAAGTCCTCGAATCGGCGACGAATCACACGCCGGAGACCGCGCAGGCCGTGCCGCTACCGAGTGTCGTCGTAGGCAAGGCCGACGCCGAGACAAGCGATTATTTCAAGTTTCATGCGACAGCCGGTCAGCGTCTTAGCTTCGAGATTCTCGGCAGGCGTTTGGGCAGTCAATTCGATCCCCAGTTGCAACTTCTCGACTCCGCCGGACGCGAATTGAAGGGGGGCTACAGCAATGATTCGCCCGGACTGCAGACCGACGCGCGCTTGACGTACACCTTCAAAACCGTCGGCGATTACCTCGTCGCCGTGCGCGATGTTCGGTATCAGGGCGGCGAGGATTTTCACTATCGGCTGCGCATCGGCGACTTCCCCTGCGCCACCACGACGCTGCCGTTGGCGGCCAAGCGCGGCGGCAAAGTGAGCGTTCGCTTTGCGGGACCGAACGTCGAAAGCGTCGCTCCCGTCGAAGTGACAACGCCGAACGATCCGACCGTCGAATCCCTGTCCGTAGCGCCGCGCGGTGCCAACGGTCTGTTCGGTTGGCCGGTCAAATTGACTTTGAGCGATCTCGCGGAAGCCCTGGAGCAAGAACCCAACGAGGACAAGACGAAGGCCAATCGCATCGCGGTTCCCGGCGCGATCACGGCGCGATTCGAGCAAAAAGGCGATAGCGACACGTTCGTGTTCACCTTGAAAAAAGGTGTGAAGTACATCCTCGACACCGAAGGGGCCAACTTCGGGTCGCCTACGGAAGTCTACGCCACGCTGCACGATGCCAAGGGAACGCAATTGCAAGCCAGCGATCCGAACAAGGCGGCTCGGTTGGAGTTCACGCCTCTGGCAGGCGGCGGTTACACGCTGCGCGTCGAACATCTGCATCTGTGGGGCGGACCCGATGAGGTTTATCGCGTCGCCGTGACGCCCTTTGAACCCGGCTTCGATTTGACCGTGGCTCTCGATCGATTCAACGTGGAACAGGGAGGCAAACTCTCGTTGCCGATTCTCGCACCGCGCCGCGATTTTGACGGCCCCATTGAACTGAGCGTCCTTGGTCCCAAAGGAATCGACGGCAAGCTCGCCGTGGCGGCCGGCAAAGCGCCTCCGCCGAATCAACCTCTCGGAACCCTGATCGTAAACGTCGCCCCCGATCTGCCGATCGGCCCGTATGCTTTTCAGGTGCAAGGAAAGGCGACCATTAACGGTAAAACGATTATCAAAATCGCCAATGTCCAAGCCGCCATCCGTCAAGAACTGGGTAATCTACCCCACCCGCCGTCCAATCTCCTCACGGCAATCGGCCTGGCCGTCACCGAGAAGCCGCCCTTCGCGCTGGCGGCGAAGTTCGACGCGGCTTCGTATCAACCGGGCAAGCCGGCGACGTTGATCGTCTCGGCCACGCGAATACCTGGATTCACGGCGGAGATCGCACTCAGCGCCGCCGGTCTCCCGCCCGGCGTCACGGCGATGCTGAAGAACATCCCCGCCAATCAAAACGAGATCAAGATATCGCTGACGTTGACGCCGCAAACGAAAGTCGGCCAAGCCGCCGTCACCATCACCGGCAAGGGCAAGCATCAAGGCCGCGACGTAACGGCGACCGGACCGCCGGTGATGCTGGTTATCAAGAAGTGAAACCCAGGCCATCGCCGCTTCCGCGAGCCTCTTCAACGCAAAGCCCAACTCCCGCTCACGCCTTCCATCGGAGCCGGATGCGTAAGCGACGGTTCATTCTGCCGTCGCTCACCCTTCCGGCTCCGATGGGTTTTATCCGTTAGCTATCGAGGAGACGAGGCGGCGTAGACATAAGAACGCTCCTGAAAGGGGAAAATAGATCCTGGAGAAAGAAAAAATGC
>JAKBCS010000115.1 GCA_021807595.1 Planctomycetota bacterium
GGTGAGGGGGCGAGAAGCCACGGAAAAATGCACCCCTCACCCCCAGCCCCTCTCCCCTGAGTACAGGGGAGAGGGGAGCTTTTTAGAAGCCCCTCTCCCCCTGTACTCGGGGGGAGAGGGGTTGGGGTGAGGGGGCGAGAAGCCACGGAAAAATGCACCCCCAGCCCCTCTCCCCTGAGTACAGGGGAGAGGGGAGCTTATGAGACCGCGAGAAGCCACGGAAAAATGCACCCCTCACCCCCAGCCCCTCTCCCCTGAGTACAGGGGAGAGGGGAGCTTATGAGACCGCGAGAAGCCACGGAAAAATCCACGCCCTCACCCCCTCTCCCCTGAGTACAGGGGAGAGGGGAGCTTATGAGACAGCTTCTAAGTAGTGTGGGTCGCACTGGCGAGACCGATCTTACTCAACCCCATGGGAGAGCGACATGGCCACGGTCCTGCGCGAACCGCTCCATCTCTGGCAATTCGGCTGGCGCAAGATTGCCGATGCCGTGGACGATCTCGGCGATCTCTCCGTGTTCGCGTTGCGGATCGTCCTCGGCCTGCGCCACCGTTCGAGTTACCATACCCTCGTCACCATCTGTCACCGCATCGGCGTGCAAAGCATCCCCGTGGTGATGATTACCGGGGCGTTCATCGGCATGGTATTGGCCGTGCAGGCGTACTCCGAGTTTGCCCATCTGGGATTGGCGACGCGATTAGGACAGATTATCAACATCTCGGTGGTGCGCGAACTCGGTCCGGTTCTTGCCGCGGTCATGTTGGCCGGGCGCGTCGGCAGCGCCATGGCCGCCGAGTTGGCCACCATGCGCATCACCGAACAGATCGATGCCCTGGCGTGCTTGGGCACCAATCCCATCCATTATCTCGGTGCGCCCCGATTTCTTGCCTGCGTGCTGCTCATCCCGTTGTTGACCGTGCTGGCGAATTTTATGGGCGTTCTGGGCGGCGCGCTCATTTGCATCGACGTGTACCATGTCGAGGCCCACTACTATTGGGAGAACACGCGCGGATTCGTGGAGATGTGGGATTTGATGACCGGACTGATTAAGCCGACGTTTTTCGGCGCGGCCATCGCAATCATCTGCTGCCATCGCGGTTTCTACAGCGAAGCGGGTGCCGAGGGCGTGGGCCGGGCCGCCACCCGCGCCTTCGTCCTCTCGTTTATCGCCGTCCTCATTCTCGATTTCTTCCTCGCCCTGCTGCTCAATAACCTTTACGACTACTTCTGGCCTCAGACGGGACACATGCTGTAAGAACCTGTCCGCAGGGATACCCACACCCCGACGCGCTCAGCCGCGCATCGCGGCTAACCGTGCGGTCGAGCGGTCGAGGATTTCCTTGAAAGCGGCCACGGCCTTGGGGAAAAGGTCTGGCCCAGTGACGCCGCCGGTCGGCCCGCCGCCCAACAAGTGTGGCTCCAACGTGGCGAAGCCGTTGTAGTTGCGTGCCACATCGGCGATCACTTCGGGAATTCGGCCCTGTCCCGTTCCGGCGAGGCAGCCGTGCGTCTCTCCCGCGATCCAGTCTTTGATGTGAAAATGCGTCGTCCACCTCTTCGTCATCTGCCAACCCTGCCACGGATCGTAGCCGCAAAAAACATAGTTCGCCGGATCGTACACGGCGCGAAGGTGCGGACTGTTGACGGTTTCCAACAGATCGACGACGCGGCGCGGATCGTCGCCATAGATGTTGTGTTCGTTCTCGTGCAGCAGAAACACACCTGCTCTTTCGGCGCGGCGCGTCTTCTCCACCATCCGCGCCATCACCTCATCGCGCCAGCTCGTCCAATCGTCGCCTTCGGGTTTGTAGTAGCTGAAAATGCGGATATTCGGCGTCCCAAATACCTTGCATAGCTCAATGGCCCGCTCGAATCGTTGCAGATGCGGTTCAAACGGCAGATCGATTTTGACCTTGCCGATGGGCGAGCCGATAGCGCTGAGCCGGAAGCCGTTGCGATCGAGCAAGGCTTTGAGGTCCGCCACCTGTGCGTCGGTCAAATCGAGGACGTTGGTTTTCAGAATCGAACGCAGTTCGATGTGACAGACGCCGCACGCGCGCAGCACGTCGATTTGCTCTTGCGGGTCCGGCGAGATTTCATCGGCGAAGGCACTGAGAGTGAACATGGGATTCCTTGAGATTAAGAGGATCATTAAACTTTATGCCACTTGCCCGATCGATGGGGCAAGTCGTTGCTTTCGGTCAACTAGAGCAGTTGTTCGGAGGATTGCGGAGCAACGCGCTCCGCTGCGCGTCGCGGCTAACCAAGACCGTTCGTCTCATGCAAACCGAAAGCATTCGTTTTAGCCCCTTTGCGTTTGCCCCGGTCGCCAGAGGATGTCCTCTCGACCATTGTTGTTATAAACGCGCCCCAACACGAAGAGGAGATCCGACAGGCGATTCAGGTATACGACGACTTGCGAGTCGATCGATTCGAGGCGACTCAACGTCACCACCTCGCGTTCGGCGCGGCGGCAGACGGTTCGGGCCAAGTGACACCATGCCGCCGCCCCCTGACCACCGGGGAGAATAAAGCTCGTTAAAGGCGTTAAGTTCTCATTTAATCGGTCAATGGCTTGCTCCAGACGTTCGACTTGTTCGGGACGCACGCGCAGGCGCGCGCCGGGCATTTCCTCTGCCGATCGCGGCAAGCACAGATCGGCCCCAACGTCGAAGAGATCGTTCTGAATGCTTTGCACCAACTCGATTTCCGCCGCCTGCGGAAACTGACTGACGAGGAGACCGAGGACCGCATTCAGCTCATCGACACTGCCGTAGGCGGCAACGCGTGGATGATCCTTTGGCACGCGGCTGCCGTCGCCGAGTCCGGTGTCGCCGGAGTCGCCGGATTTGGTGTAGATGCGCGAAAGGTAGACCATAACGGCGTGACACCCCCACAAAAGACAACAACTCCGAACACGGACGGAAAGTGTCGTGTGCGGAGTTGCGACGGTGATGGAAAACGGTCTCGACTAACCGGCGCGCATTTTTCGCAGTACGGCGCGAACGCGCAACTTGGCCAATCGAGTTTGCCGCTCTTTTTTGCGTTGGAGGCGTTTGAGTCGCTGCAACGCGACCAGAAACCGTGGCGTTTCTGGCTCGCCATAAATCATGGCGACTGCTCCTTTCGAGACGGCGATAAGCCGTCGCGGGTTGATGGTCCGAAGGCGATCTCACTCACGCCGGGGACGCGAGCATCTTCTTCACTCCTTCATCTTATGCAATCGTTATGAATGGCTGTCAAGGCTTTTGTCGGCATTTTTTGGACATTGCCTCAAGAAGATTGCAACGACTTCCTCGACAGCCGCGCCGCTTGCAGGGTGTTGTACAACAACATGGTGATGGTCATCGGCCCTACGCCGCCGGGCACGGGGGTGATCGCCGAGGCCGCTTCGCTTACCGACTGGAAATCAACATCGCCGACCAGCGAGCCATCGGGCAGGCGATTGATCCCCACGTCCACAACCACGGCACCGGGACGAATCGCGTCGGCGCGCAGAAAGTGGGCGTGTCCGAGTGCGGCCACCACCACGTCGGCGGAGCGCGTCAGCGCGGCCAGATCGCGGCTGCGGCTGTGGCAAACCGTGACCGTGGCATCAATGCCCTTTTGCATCAGAATCAGGGCCAGCGGTTTGCCCACAATGTTACTGCGACCGACGACGACGACGTGCGCGCCGGCCAACGCGATATTGTTGCGGACCAGCAATTGCAACACCCCATGCGGCGTGCAGGCGAGAAAGCGAGGCCGACCCGAAGCCAACAGACCCAGACTGTGGGGGCCGAACCCATCCACATCCTTCAACGGCGAGACGGCGTCTACGATGGTCGATTCGTCGATGTGTTTCGGCAACGGTAGCTGCACGAGGATGCCGTGAACGGCGGGATCGGCATTGAGACGATCGATGAGAACGAGAAGGTCGCGCTCGGAAGTGCTGGCGGGCAGTTCGTGCAAGAAGCTGGCGATTCCGGCCTTGTCGCAGGCGCGACGCTTGTTGCGGACGTAAATCTGACTGGCGGGATTATCTCCGACCAACACTGCCGCCAAACCGGGGCGAATGCCGTGCCGCAGCAACTCCGCCGTCTCGTCGGCGATCTCCGCTTGCATGGTCTGCGCTAATTGTTTGCCATCGAGTCGTCGAGCGGTCACGTCTTTTCTCCTCTCAATCGTTGCATCAACTGCGGCAGGATCTCGCCGGAGCGCCCGCGCAGCGCCAACCCCCCGCGCCGACTGGCCGAGGTGGCTTCCGGGTTAATCTCGACGACCATCGCCCCGGCGGCTCGCGCGGCGTCGATCAATCCGGCGGCGGGGTAAACGATGGCGCTGGTGCCAACGACGAGGAAGCATTCGCAGATCGCCGTGGCTTGCGCAGCCTCGCGCCAAATCTCCGCCGGCAACATCTCGTGAAACCATACCACATCGGGCCGCAACAGATGGCCGCATTGGGGACAGTGCGGTAGATCGGGCAAGGCTTCGTCGGTGGCGGCGAGGTGCGAGCAGCGCGTGCAGCGGACGCGCTGGAGACTGCCGTGCAATTCGAGAACGCGGCGACTGCCCGCCGCCCGATGCAACCCATCGACATTCTGCGTCGCCAACGTGAACGCCCCCGCCCCATCGCCGCCCGACCGCTTCACCAAACGATCTTCGAGTTCGACGAAAGCTCGATGACCGGGATTGGGTTGCACGGTTCGCAGATTGGCGCGACGCGCGTTGTAGAAACGCCAGACCAGGGCCGGGTCGCGTTGGAAGGCCGACGGCGTGGCCACATCTTCGATGCGGTGTCCTTCCCACAATCCGTCCGCGCCGCGGAAGGTAGCCAAACCGCTCTCCGCCGACACGCCTGCGCCCGTCAACGCCACGACGCGGCGCGCCTTGCTCAAACTGTTCGCAACCTGCTCCAGCGCCACGTCATACTCGTCGGTGTCGAGAGGCGGGTGCATAATGGCAGCATCTCCAGTTCCAGCGCGACTCCGAAAGACCAGCGCTCCACTTACGCCAAGCCGCGCGCCGCCGGAGAATCGCGCGGGCTTCCTTGCCATTCCGTCCTTCCTTTGACTATGTTAAAGTATATTCGGTTCAAGCTCTCCCATTTTCCCCACAAATGGAGCGAGCGTACCTTAAGCCGTCGCCGAGAACGTGGCATGAAGGCGAATTCTTCACACAGTCATCAACCCACTTTACTTTTGGTTGAAGACGACGAGTTGGTCCGCGACGCCGTGACCCGGTTGTTCGTGCGCGAGGGCTACTTGGTGTTGACGGCGGCGACGGGCCACGATGCGATCGGACTGTTGCGAACGCCCTCGTCTCCCATCGATGTGGTGCTGCTCGATGTCGGACTGCCCGACGTGAGCGGTGCCGATCTGTGCGCGCGGCTACGACAGTTTTTCCCTCATTTACCCGTGGTCGTGTGTACGGGCGCGGCCAGTCAAGAAGAGGCCGACGAACTGCGCCGTCTCGGCATCGCGCACTTCTTTTGCAAGCCCATCGCTATGGCCGACCTTCTCGCCGCCGTTCGCTCCGCCATCGCTTGGGGTTCCAATGGTACGCCTCAATGCTGAGACGGCGATCCGAGAAACCCTTCCCCCGTACTCAGGCGACTATCCGCAAAGCCCCCCTTTCCCCTGTACTCAGTTGAGAGGGGAATAACGCGGTACTCCTAAGCCGCCCTCCCCCTAAGGAAATTGCCTCGCGGGCACATTTGGGGTAAAATAATGGAGTTCGATCGCCTCGATTTCACCCGTCCTCCAATAGGAGAGCGTTTATGCTCCGACATCTCCTCGAACGCGCTTCGGTTCGCCGAACGGTTCGCGCCGCCGCGCCGCTTTTGTGTGCGGGGCTGTTGCTTCTCGCCGTGCCAATGGCATCGTCGCGGGCGCAGCCGCCCGCTCGTCTCAAAGCGCCCGACTTCGACGGCGCGGTCGGCCCGACCCTCGGTTCCGACAAGCCCATCAAGCTAAAGGATCTGCGCGGGAAAATCGTGGTCGTCGAGTTTTGGACCTTGTGCTGAATTAATTGCTTGCACCTCTTCCCCGACCTGGTCAGGTTGGAGAAGAAGTACCCCAACGAGATCGTCGTTATCGGCGTTCATTCGCCGAAGTTCGATAACGAAAAGGATCCCAAGAGCATCGAGAAGGCGATGGCGCGCTACGAGTTGCACCATCCCGTTCTCAACGATGCCGACAGAAAAATTTGGATGGCCTATGGCGTCGAGGGTTGGCCGTCGGTCGGCATCATCGATCCGGAAGGCTACTTTGTGAAGGCCTATCCCGGACAGGAACGCATTTACAATGAAGCGGATCGTTTCATCGCGCAACTGATTCGCACGCATCGCGGCAAGAAAACCCTCAACGAGAAGCCGCTGTACTTCACCAAGGCGCAGGCGGATTTGGCGGCGAAAAGCCCGCTGTGGTTCCCCGGCAAAGTGCTGGCCGACGGCGCGGGCAAACGCTTGTTCATCGCCGACAGCACGCACCATCGCCTCGTCGTCACCGACCTCGACGGCAAGAAACTCGACATCGTAGGCAGCGGAAAGGCCGGACACGCCGACGGCGACTACGAGAGGGCGATGTTCAACGATCCCCAAGGCATGGCGCTCAACGGCTCGATTTTATACGTTGCGGATCGCAAAAATCACATGATTCGCGCCGTCGATCTCAAAGGGCGAACGGTGAAAACGATCGCCGGCACGGGGCACCAGGGCGTCTACGGTGGAAGGGGGGGAGCCGCCTTGCGCACCGCCTTCAACAGCCCTTGGGATCTCCTCTTCGTGCGCGGCGAACTGTACGTCGCCATGGCCGGACAACATCAAATCTGGGTTATGGATCTCGCCAAACACACGATCGTTCCGTTCGCCGGCTCCGGCATGGAAGATCTCGGCGATGGTCCGCGCGACCGCAGCCGCTTCGCCCAGCCGAGCGGCCTGACCACCGACGGTAACAAATTGTTCGTCGCCGACAGCGAGGTCAGCGCCGTTCGAGCCGTCCCGCTCGATGGCACGGGAGAAGTCTCCACGCTGGTCGGAACCGGGCTGTTCGACTTCGGCGATATCGATGACGTGGGAAAGAAAGCGCGACTCCAACACGCCTTGGGCATCGTCTACGTCGAGGGCACGCTGTACGTCGCCGACACCTACAACAGCAAGATCAAGACGCTCGATCCGCGCAGCGAAGCGTGCAAGACTTTCGTTGGCGGCGACAAGAAAGCGAAGTTGTTCAACGAACCGGGCGGCATCAGTCATGCCCTCGGTAAACTGTATGTCGCCGACACCAACGCCCATCGCATTCAGGTGATCGACCTGGAGACGAAAGCCGTCCGCACGCTGAATCTTCAGGGCGTCGATCCACCCAAAGCGGGAATAAAAGAGATCCATTCGGGTCCTTCCAGGGCGAGCGAGGCGACCAAACCTTAACCGCCCCTTTGCTCCGTCTTCGTCTCCCGCCATTCGGCGGGAGACGAAGACGGAGTGAGCAAATCGTGAAAAAATCTCTTTCTTCCGACATTTCGCTTGACACACGCCCCGCTCTTTGATGAACTTTCCTTAATCTTCTCGATTTGTTTCGATCTTTTCCTTGGAGGCTGTCATGGGTCCGAAGCGTCCTGTGTCTGAGGCCGCGCGGCAAGGCTTCACGCTCATCGAGTTATTGGTGGTAATTGCGATTATCGCCATCTTGATTGGGCTGCTGTTACCGGCGGTGCAAAAGGTGCGCGAAGCGGCGGCACGCGCCAAATGTTCCAACAATCTCAAGCAAATGGCGCTCGCCTGCCACAACTGCAACGACGTGAACGGTCGATTGCCGCCGATGTCCAGCAACTTCGGCGGTGCCTACCTGGCTCCGCTCTTGTATCATCTCTTGCCCTATCTCGAACAGACGAACGTGTACAACACCGCCGTTTACATCGACCCGTTTGGCCGCGTCGGGCAAGCCACGCCTGGAACCTACGTCAACATCGGTATCCGCTGGCCGACGTGGGATTCGGTCAATCCCTCGACCATGTCCTGGCTGCGCAAATCGCGCGTCTACTCCTATCAGTGTCCCAGCGATCCCAGTCTGGGCAACTGCCTCGATTGGTGCAACGGCGATTCCTCCTATGCGGGCAATTTTCAGGTCTTCGGCGGAACGAACAACGCCAATACTTGGCCGAGTTACGCGAATTATCTGACCGTGTGGGATGGAATGGCCCGCATCCCAGCCACCTTTACGGACGGCACGTCGAATACGATTCTCTTTGCCGAAAAGTATTCTCGCTGCGACGGCGGTGGCACGGGCGGCAGCTGGTGGATGCGCGGCGTCTTGCACGGCAGTCAATCGAGCGTGGGCGGCTCGGACGACAGCTATCCCGGAGACCGACTCTCCGCGGTATTCGGCGGCGGCATCGGAGTGGATGGGACGCGCTGGGCACAAGGACCGGGATCGCTCTTCCAAGTTATGCCGAGGAACTTCATTGCCACCAACGGAGGGTGTTATCGTCAATACGCCTCTTCCGGCCACACCTCCGGCATGAACGTCGGACTCGGTGACGGTAGCGTGCGCTTCTTGGCCCAGGGCATCAGCGGCACGACGTGGTGGTTGGCACTTCTACCCAACGACGGACTCCCGTTGCCCAGCGATTGGTAACGGCCCGCCGAGCGGGGACGATCGAAGTCCCCGCTCGATATTCTCTTCGGGAGATTCACAATGCTTTTAATAGCGCGAAACGGCGGGATGCACGCCGCTTGGCTCCGATGCGGATTGCTCTCGATCGTCGCGGTCGTCGTCGGTTGCGGTCAGGGCAAGGGTAAACTATCCGGTCAGGTTCTCTGGAACGGCGCGCCGCTGCCCGGTGGAAAAGTGACTTTTCGTCCTGCCGATCCCAAAGCCAATCCGGTTGTCGTCGAGTTGGACGAGGGGGGAAACTATGAGGTTTCCTTGCCGACCGGCGAAGTGCTGGTAAGCGTCGATAACCGCGATCTGGAACCCCGCCCCGCTCCCATCGCGGGTACCTCGCTGAACTTGCCTCCAGAAGTACGCGACGCGATTAGCAAGACCAAGAAGGAAGGCGCGCCGCCCGCTCCTCCCCCCGACGGAAACCAGACCTCCGCCTCCCCTTCGTCCAAGCCTCGCGGCCAATACGTTCGTATCCCCGACAAGTTCTACACGATCGACACTTCGGGGTTGAAGTACACCGTTCCATCCGGGAACCAGAAGCAAGACATCGAATTGAAATAAGGACCGTGGCGATTGGAACACGTTTGACCGCTACCCCGAGGAGAGTGCGCGTCGGACGCGCTCCCTTTCGGTTCGCGGCTAACCTCTCGAAACCTCGTCTTGCAAGTTTCGACACTTCCGTCTACGTTACCCCGGTTCGCGTCCGAGAGGTTTGCCAGGAGGGCGAGCCGCGAGTGAGGCGTCCCGTAACGTCCACCGTCATCTCGGAGGCAACCGCGTGAGTGTTGCTTGAAACTCCACTCTCGATTTGTCTCACTCCCCTCGTCCCGATCGCCGCTTGCCGGTCGCGCGGAGCGCGCCGCGCCAGGGACGCTCACGCGCCGACAACTTCCAGACCCAGGGCAAGGAAGCTATCTATGGTCCGGATCGGGCTGTTTGCCTCACTTTGCGCCATTCTTCTGACACTGAACTCGGTTCGCGGCGAGGACGCCGAGAGCAAACTGCGCACGCAGCTTGCCGTCCAGACGGCACTCCAACAAGGCCGCGATAATTTGCAGCGCGGCGAATATCAGGCCGCCGTCTTCTGTCTGGAAAAGGAAATCGCGCGCGCGGACGGCAGCCGCGACTACCTCAATGCTCTCCGAGAAGCCTATCGCGGTTACGTCCTCGAATTGCAACGGAGCAATCGCTCCGCCGAGGCGCGGACCTACCGCGAACGCCTGAAAATACTCGATCCGGGATACCATATTGAGCAAAATGCCGACCGCGTCGCCGCCGCGCCGATGACCGCGACCTTGGCGGCGCAAGCCGTGCCGAACACGCCTCCGCTCCGCTCCACTCCCTCGTATACCGCGCGCCCGCAGATGCCGGACGAACCCGACCCCTTCGCCGACGATAACAAGACACAACCCGCCACGAAGGTTTCACCTCTCGACCGTGCGCGGCACGAATTTGAAGGTAAGAACTATACCGCCGCCAATCGCCTCTTCGACGAAGCCAATCGAGCCGATCCTCAATCGGTGACCCCGTACCGCGAACTGTGGGCCTACTGTAAACTTTCGATGGCTACCGAATTGCTGAATAAAAGCGGTTGGCCGCCGCCGGCAGACGCCGAAAGGGAGACACTCGCCGCTCTCTCGCTTAGCACTTCGACCGAACTTCAACGACAGGGCAAGGAATTGTTGCGCGCGATTGGGGAGCGGCGCATCGAGATACGCCACATCCCGGCTCAGGGAAAGAATTGGCCGGAGGTGGAGACGACGAACTTCCGCGTCATTTACCATGGCTCGCGCGAGCGCGCCGAACAGGCGGCGCGAGTCGCCGAGACGACGCGAGCCTTGGCAAGTCGAAAATGGTTTGGCGAAGACGCGCCGGCATGGAATCCCAAATGCACCGTCTTTCTCTATCCCACGGCCGAGTTGTTCGCTCGTCAAACCGGACAGTCCTCGACCTCGCCGGGCCATTCGACTCTTAAAATAGAGTTCAATCCCGTTCGCGTCCTCGAGCGCAAAATCGAACTCCATTGCGAACAAGCCGAACTGCTGACACACATTCTGCCGCACGAGACGACACACGCGGTCTTGGCCGGACGATTCGGCGAGCGCGATTTACCGTGCTGGGCCGACGAAGGAATGGCGATCCACAGTGAGCCGCGCGAAAAGATCGACCGCTATCTAAAAAAAGCGCCGCTCCTTCATGGGCAGCGCGAGTTATTCCCGGTCGCGGAATTGATGAAGATGAAAGGATTCTCGACCCGCGTGACACCGTTTTACGTCCAAAGCGTCTCCCTCGTCGATTATCTCTGCGATCGGAAGGGTGGCCCACAAACTTTCGCGCACTTCGTCCGCGACGGGCTTGAGAGCGGTTGGGAGAGGGCACTGCAACGACACTACGACTTCCGCGATTTCAACGATCTCGAAACGCAGTGGTTGCGCAGCCTTGAGAACGAATCCAGCCGCGCCGCGCTGTCCTCGCCGCGCCGCTGATTCGGTGTTGGAACCTCCTCGCTCCGCGCGAATCTCCCCTACAATGTCCTAACCGAACGGGAATGCGGCTCCTACGGAATAGGGCGGGGACATGGCGCAGCGATATTCCACTCCACGACATTTAGTCGAGGCATTGCAGCGGCACGACGACGACGCCCGCGCGCAACTGCGCGAATTGCTCAAAGCCCCGCTCTCTCGACTGATGGACGATTTGCGTTCGCGCTTTCGTCTCGCCCACAGAGGGGAAACACTGACGCGCAATGCGCTGCACGTTGCCGAAACCTATTTGCGCACGCGCCCCGATGCTTCGTTTTCTCCGCTGGATTGGCCTGCCTTTCGAGCCGCCGTTTTGCTGCACGTTGCCAAGCTCGCCTCACAGCCGCAAAGTCGGCCTTCCTCGAACTCGCGTGCCTCCGCCGCGCTGCCCCTGTCGCCGTGCTACGAAAGTCGCATCTTATTCCTGCCCTACGAGCGCGTCGGCGACGCCTGGTTCGGCGGCGACTGGATCGGCGGGAGGGAGGCGGCGGACGGTTCGCTGTGGGTTCTGCTCGCCGACATCACCGGACACGGCTACCACGCTTATCTGTTGGCCAGTGCCTTGCCCGACGTGTGGCGGCGCTGTTGGGACGCGCATCCCACGATGCCCGTGGAGCTACTGGCGAAGATGCACGACCTCCTGTCGGACTGCCTTCCCGAAGGAGTCTACGCCGAATGCACGCTGGTTTGCCTGAGACCGGAAGGAGAAGTTGTCGTCGCGCCGGCCGGGGGGTCGCGTCTGCTGCTCGTCCGCGGTCGGTTCGGTCAACCGACGCTTCTCAAACTGCGCGGCGGCTGGCTGGGATTGATCCGACCTTGCGCCGACGATCAGCGGACCTGGACGCTGCAAGAAGGCGACCAACTCGTGCTGGCCACCGACGGCCTCTTCGATCAACTGCACGAGGATCGCCCCGTCGAGGTTGTCGAGAGTCTGCCGCCGGACGGAGATGGGAGCGATCTCTTCGAACGAGTGAACGATCTCCTGCAACAGGCCCTGAAGCGGACGACGCAGAAGGACGACATCACGATGGTGCGGATTCTTCGCCGCGATCGAACCGTCAACGGAAACAACGATGTTCCAGTGTGATTGCCCGCCGGACAACTGCGCCGCTAGGGTTCACGCCTTTCAAGCGGGCGACCGCGAGGCAGGCGATGCCTTGGCGCGCAAGTTTGCATCGCTGGTGCGGAGCATCGTACAGCGCGTCTTGGGAAGCAATCGACGCGAAGAATGGGACGATGCCTGCCAGGCCATTTTTTTGCGCGTGTTCGGCAATCTCAACAAATGGGAGGAACGCTGTCCGTTTTGCAAATGGTTGGCAGTCGTCGCCGCCCGCCGCGCCATCGATCTCAGCCGCTTGCCCGACCCCATGCAGCGTTTGCCGCTGGAGGAAGTCGCCGACGAGCGCCCGCAAGCCCCCGACCGCGAGACCATCGAACGCATTGAGGAAATTGTCTCTCGATTTCCCCCGGAATGGCAATTGGTTTGGAATGGCTGGACGAAAGGACAACGGCGCGAGGACATTGCGCGGAAGTGCGGCAAATCGCTGCGCACAGTGCATTACTGGTTGGCCGAAATGCTCGACCGCCTCCGCGAGGAACTTTCCGAGTGAGCGACCGTGGCGATGAACTATCTCAATAATGTGAAAGACCTCGGTCTCAGCCTGTTGCGCGGCGCGCGCGATTTGCTCTATCCGGGCTGTTGTCTGCTTTGCGGTCGGATGCTTCCGTCCTCGGTTGAGCATTTTTGCTTCGACTGTCGCCGCGATCTCTTTCACGACCCGTATCCGAATTGTCCGCGTTGTGGTGGAACCGTGGGGCCATACGCCGTCGTGGAGGGGCGCTGCGTCGCCTGCCGGAAAGAGGCGTTTGCCTTCGAGCAAACGCTTCGTCTCGGTCCCTACGACGGCCTGCTGCAAGAAGTCGTTCTCCGCTTGAAGAATCAACGCAGCGAGAGTCTGGCAGAGTTGGTCGGCGAATACTGGGCCAGAGAGGCGGCCGATCGCTTTTCGGGCTTGGGAGTGGATGTCGTCGTGCCGGTTCCTTTGCATTGGCTGCGCCGCTGGAGTCGCGGCTACAACCAGAGCGCCGCGCTCTGTCGCGGACTGGCGACGGTCTTCCGCTTGCCGCACGATCCTTCCTTGCTGCGGCGCGTGCGCCATACACCGCGCCAATACCTGCAAACGCCTTCGGGGCGCAAAGCCAACGTGCGCGGCGCGTTCCGCGCCCGTTCCGGTGAATATGTAAAAGGACGTTCGATCTTGCTCGTCGATGATGTTATGACTACCGGGGCCACGGTCGGCGAGGCGAGCAAAGCGCTCGTGGCGGCGGGAGCGAAGCGCGTCGTCGTCGCTGTGCTGGCGCGAGCGCAGGGTTGAGAGGCGATCCGCGCAGCTTCGGGACGGAGGCTTGCGATCACTCCGAACGGTTGGACTCGGTGCGATATACGAACGTATTCGGCAAGGCGTCGCGCAATTCCTGCAAACCTTTATCCGTGATCCGCGTGTGGCTCAAATCCAACTCCCGCAACTGCGTCATCGCTTTGAGATACACCAATCCCGCATCGCTCACGGATGTGTCGGCGAGGCTCAATTCATGAATACTTTTCAACTCTTTTAAGTAGGCTAGACTGGCATCTCCGAGTGTCGGCGAGGCCAGACTCAGTTCTTCTAAATTTTGCAGGCGCGCCAGGGATGCGAGTGCGGCGTCGTTGACGGCGGTTCGATGGAGGGTCAATCTTTGGAGATTGACCAAAGTCGTCAGGCGCGGCAACGCATCGTTTCCGAGCGGTACATCCACAATCTCCAACCCTTCCAAAGCAATCAACTGACTGAGGTACTTCAAACCGGCGTCGGTCAGTGTTGCTTTCTCCAGCCGCAAGTCTTGCAGGTTGGTGCGCCCGACGAGATGCCGCAAACCGTCGCCGCCGGCCGCCGCGCCGCTCAGCGCCAAGCCGCGCAGTTCTTTCAACCCCGCCAAATGTCTCAAACCCTCGCCTCGAATGCACGTTCCGGACAAAATCAGATAATGCAGATGCGGAAAAGCGGCGAGATGTGATAGATCGTCGTCGGAGATGGGGCAATCCTGCAAGTCGATGCGCGCGATACGACGATCGGGCGAGCCTTCGTCTCGTTGAACCTTTCCTCCCAACTGTTGGAGACGCGTTAGCGCTCGCTGAGGATCGTTGGGCCACAGCCAGAGCCACGCTGCGCCAGCGCTCAGAAGCGCGGTGCCCAAGGCGAATACGAAGAGAAGACGTTTCACCGGCGCACCTCCCTGTGCGGTTCGATTGACGAAGCTCCCTCGCCTCCAGTCACTTCGCGGGAATGAACGGCGCTTTCAAGTGGTCGGTGCCGCCCCACGCGCGGACGGAGTTGACGATGGCGTGACGGAACGATTCCGGTTCCGGCACGGCGACCAGTTTGAGCGCTTCTTTGCCGCCGGACATTACCTGCAAATCGCCGGAGCGATAAAAGGCGTCGTAAGTATCGGCGATCAGCCGAACGTCGTCAATGTCTTTCAGGGCAATCTCTTGCACTGGCTCGGGCTTCCAACCGCGCTGCACCATCAATCGCCGATTGGTGAGCGTATAGCGCCGGCAGAGAACGGGAGCGAATTTGCGTCCGAAAAGAAGGGCGTTGAACATCCAGCCGAGCGGAGCGAGAAACACGCTGCGGATGAGTTTGCCCGAGAGACCGGCGACGGCGGACGAGACACCGAGGATCGTGGGCCATACCTCGCGGATCATCGCCTCGCCGAGTTGCGGCGGCATGAGTCCGGCCACGGCTTGGCGCGGGATTTGTTGACCGTTGGCGGAGGGGGCGGTATCTTGGCTCAGATCGTGAACCATGGCAATGATTTTCCGTTGGGTCGAAGATGATCGTATCTTTTTCCTACGGATCGCGCGGCGTTCGCCAAGGGGGCCGTCGCCACAATCCCACGGCCGAACGCGCGGGAAAGCCGTTCACCGTCAGTTCTCCTTCACGCAGACGTATCTCCAACGTGTTCGGCTGCCGCCAGCATGGATCGTCGCTCCGATAGCGTTCGCTGAGAAAGTGGACGCGCTGATTCGTCGAGCCGATCCATCGCCGCGTCGTATCCGGTTGTTCGCGGACATACGGCCCATCGACGAGAATATCCGTACTCGCCAGCAACTCGGCGACGGCGGGATCGGACATCTGCCGAGCCTCTTCCAATGTATATCCCGTGAATACCATCACCGATAATCCGCGCTCGCGCGCCGCGCACGCCAACGCGGCTGCCCCAGAGGCATGAGCCAACGGTTCGCCGCCAAGCAGCGTGATCCCCTCAATGCCATGCGATTCGATCCCTTGCTCGATCTGCCGCACGATCTCGCCGAGAGCCATCGGAGTCCCCCCCTCAAAAGGCAGCATCTCCGGATTACAGCAACCGGGACAACGCAGCGGGCAGCCTTGAAACCAGAGGACAAAACGCACCCCCGGTCCCTCCGCCTCAGTACGGGGAACGATCTGAGCAATCGAAAGTCGGTAATCCGGCTGCATACGAACTCGGTGGCATCGGCGGCGACGCACTCGGCGGATCTGCCGCGCTCGCCCCATGCAAAGCATAGCGTCGGCACGGGATTCGTGTCTAGCTCCACGGCCTGAAGGCTCCTCGAGTCCGGCCGCGACTCGAGGAGCGTCGAACGCCGAACGAAGTTCGCTTGCGTTCCCTCGATTGTTGTAATTGCCACGGGTATCACCTCCGACTTGTATACTTGATGGATCGGCCCACGAAGCGATCGTTTTCACGAGAGAACCATTACGATGTCTCGCAGACAAAAAGAAATTCCCCTGAGCCAGCGCAAGCTCCCCAGCGTGGTGCGCGACAAGGCCCGTGCGCCGTTGGCCGTCGTTCTCGGCTCGCCCACCGAGGTCGCCCACTGTCTCAGCTTCCTCGAAGGGATCGACGCCACTTGCTATCAGATGGATCTGCACCAGGCCGAACGCCTAAAGGAGGAATTGACCGAGCGGCAGATAACGGCGACCGTGACGACGGCGGCGGACGTGTGGGATTTGCCCAACGATTTTCAGACCGTCTTGTATCTGCCGGCGCGCGGCGGGGAGCGCGAATTGAAGATCGACACCATCGAGCAGACGCATCATATCCTCCGCCCGCACGGCACGCTGCTCGTTTGGTCTCCCCTCGAGCGCGACCCTTTCTTTCCTGGGCAGCTCAAGAAAATCTACGGCCGCTACCATGCGCCGCTTATGAACGGCCAATCGGTGTTGTGGAGCCAGCGCGAAGGCGACCGACCGCGACGCCGCCACGAAGTCGTTTTCCAAGCGCGGCTGGCGGACGGTCCCTCGTATCGTTTTATCTCAAGGCCCGGCGTCTTTTCCTATGGCCGTTTCGACAATGGAGCGCGGGCCCTGGTCGAGACGATGGTAGTTCATCCCGGCGATCGCGTGGTGGACATCGGTTGCGGCTGTGGAGCGAACGGCATCTTCGCCGCGCAATTCGCGGGAGAGAAGGGTCATATTGCCTTCATCGATAGCAACCTCCGCGCCCTCGCCCTCGCCGAGATGAACGCTCGCGCCAACGGCGTATCGTCGTTTGAAGCCGTGGCGTCCAGCCGTGTCGAGGGACTCCAAGAAGGGAGTTTCGACGTCGTTCTCGCCAACCCTCCCTATTACGCCAACAGCGCCATCGCCCGTCTGTTTATCGAACGCGGGCGCGCTTTGCTGAAGCCAAGAGGCCGCTTTTATTTGGTGACGAAGCGCGTGGAGGAAATCGGCGAAGTCCTAACGCAGACGTTCGAGTACGTTGAGGCCGCGATGCACCGCGGTTATACAATCTTGTCGAATACCGAGACGATGGCTTAACCGCACCGCACGACTCTCGAATCCTCCCCTCTCCCCGGCACTTCAGGGGAGAGGGGTTGGAGCGAAGGGTCTGAACTCCGCCTAAGGTTACGGCTCCAGGGTCGGTTCACTTTGTCTCGGCCGGCGGATCGAACGCAACGCGGCCCTGAAAGCGATCGACTAAAGCCATCTGCGTGGGGTAGGTCAGCGCCTGTGTCACGAGGTCGCCCGGCCTCGGTTCGTGAAGTTTCCATTTCACGGTTAGCACCTCGTCCTTGACGGTCAACGATTCGATTTCGACCCGATACCCTCCGGTTCGCCGAACGCCCACCGCGACGACCACGACCATTTGCTTGTTCCAATTGATGTCTTTGACCTTGAAGAGCTTGGCCGCGTCCGTTTCCGCATCGTTTTGGAAGCGCCGTTCGCGCGCGTCCTTGGGAGCGGCACCGAGCGCGATGGCCAACTCGCGGGCATCGTGGAGAACGAGCCGCTCTCCCTTGTCCTCGCGTACCGGCCAGACGCCACGCGCCAGGATTTTCGGTTCCGGCTGTTTCGGCGCGCCGTCTCGAATCGACACCGCCCCGAACACCATTGTTGCCAACAACGCCGTCCACATGGTTGAGTCCCTCCGGGAAAGGATATGGCAGCAGGATATTTCCTCGCCCTTCGATGCGTCAAGGGCAATGCCTCAGGGGAGAGCCAATACTCCGTACCTGTGCCTGGCGCAGCCCCAGAACCTCTCATACCATGGCACGAGATTCTCGTTCGCTGCATCGCGGGAAATGGCCGCCAACTAACGGGCATCGGGAGAAAGATCCAGGCTCGTCACGAATACACCGGGATGGGGCGCGAATCGCTCCTTACTCGTATTCAAATCCTAAATGTGGATGACGCCGTTCCCATCGCCAGCGGCTAATAAGTTCTTTGCCGCGACGCATCGGGACAGACTTGCCAGGCCGGGGGCGAACAAATCCTCAGCGGGCAAGCGCAGCTTCCGTCCGTGGTCCAAATTGTACGACGCCTCCCACCGAGATTTTGGTATGGTCTGCGGGCTTGCCCATAGAGTTGAACGGACTAGAATGGAAGTTAGGCACGGCGATTGCTCATTGTGAATGGGTGTCATCGTGTTTGGCATATCCGGTGAAACAGGTAGGCCGTTCGTTATTTTTGAAGGGGCTGAGAGCGGGCGACGAGGGATCGAATCGGCAGGAAGGAAGAGCCGCCAGCGAAGTCTAATCGACGCAAACCCTTGTAAAACAACGACTAGGAGGCGTAGCTCAGTTGGTAGAGCAACGGACTTTTAATCCGTAGGTCCTGGGTTCGAGTCCCAGCGCCTTCAATC
>JAKBCS010000116.1 GCA_021807595.1 Planctomycetota bacterium
CACGATTTGGCCAAGATCAAGCGCGTGGTCGTGGCCACGTATCAGGCGTCGTCGGGCAAGGGGGCGACGGGCATGATGGAACTGGACGCCCAAGTCGCCGCCGTCGGCCGCAACGAGCCGGTGCCGCCGGTGAAAGCTCACGCCGCGCAACTGGCCGGCAATGTCCTGCCGCACGATTGGAAGCCCGGCGAGGAAGGTTATAGCGAGGAAGAATGGAAGATGGTGCGCGAGACGCACAAGATCATGGGCGACGACAGCATTCAAGTTTCGCCGACCACGGTGCGCGTGCCGGTTCGCATCGGCCATTCCGAGGCGATCAATCTGGAGTTTTGCCGGCCCATAACTCCCGAGCAAGCCCGCGAAGCGCTGCGCCGCGCGCCCGGCATTGTGGTACTCGACGACGCCGGCAAGGGCGAGGTGCCGTTGCCGTTACATCTGGCTGGACGCGATGAAGTGTTCGTCGGCCGCATCCGCCGCGATCCGACCGTGCCGCACGGCCTCAATCTGTGGGTCGTCGCCGACAACCTCCGCAAGGGGGCGGCCACCAATGCGATTCAGATCGCCGAAGTCCTCGTCCAACGCGGCTGGCTGCCGAGCAAGTAGCGTTCCCACGCGGGAGCGAGGAGCTATCTACATCGATTCTCGCACGGCAAACCCTCGACATAACCGCACTCGGACGGTAATACCCCTTGCGCTTGTTTGAGTTTGACGGCGGCGATTTTCCACCCAAGGAACTCCTTAATCACCTCGCCGCGCGCTTTATACCACTCCATGTGAGCTTGATCCAGCTCGGCGACGCCGCGAAGTCCTTCGGCACGTTGCTTATCGAGATCGAGAATGCGCTCCTGCCGGCGCTCGGCTGCCTCACCCGCCAGCACCACCAGCTCGCGTCGGGCATTTACTTCGTAGGCCGCCTCGCGGATCTCCGCCTCCGTCTCCCGTTCCCGTTCGCGTAGGAATACTCGCAGTTGGTCGCGGATGCGCTCCACTTCGACCTCTTGCCCCGGTCGAATGTGCGCGAGTTTGCCCAGTAGAGGCAACAGCTTGCAGTTCGGTCCCGGACGAGATAGGGCGAGCAAGGGACTGATCGACTGGAGGAAGGCACGCGAGGAACTAAGCGTGTCGCGGTCGAGGTCGGCGATCAGGGAGCGGAGAAGCGACAGCTGCGGGCGATTGCTAAGTCCGAGTCGAACGGCGCTCTCGATATCGGTGACGGCTTCCGAACCGCTTCCCACGCCGAGATCCGCTTGTATGCGCCAAGCGTCCTCCGCACCGAAGCCGAGCGCTAGACGCAGCTTGCCGTTCAGTTGTTCGAGGGTCAACTGATTTTGCGCCTGCTGCAGTTGCAGTTCGACGAGTCGCCGTCGATACGCCTCCAGAGGCGATGGTAGGGCGATACCCAGTTTTTTCAGTTCTTCTGCGCGCCGCAACGTCTCGATTCCTCGCTGGACTCCCAGGGTCAACAAGTCGTTTTTGGCCTCCGCGCCGGCGATCTGATAGTAGGCTTCCAGGGCCGACCCCGCCGCCCGATCGCGGATCTCGAGAGCGCTGTACAGGAGCATTGATGCTTGGAACGCGCGTTGTTTTTCCGATTTGTCCTCTCTGAAACACCTGGATTGATCGCGACTCGCGCCGAGTCGCTTTCGTTGCTCGTCGAGAGCGTCGGCCAAGGGGGCGTGCTTGGCGGCGAGACATTGGCATTCGCGGGGAGAAAGAGCGCGATAGACGGCCTTTGCGCCGGCTTCGAGGGGAGAAGTCGGCGGTTGCAACGTGGCGGCCAACTGCTGCACGGTCGGCTCCTGGGGGCTTCGCTCCACCTCCGGCGGCGGTACTTCGCCGTGCGGCGCGGCATGGGAAACAGAGCGCCGGCCGCAATAGCTCAGCGAACAGCCGGCCAATGCGAGCAGGAGCATCCCATTCGCGAGCGAAAAAAAAGCCCTCCTCATGTGCATCGCCTCGGTTCCCGTCCCATTAGATCGCCTTGCGGAGGACGGAGGACTCGCCCACATCGAGACTCCGACGTATCCGCGTAAATCGCGCAGCGCCTTCGTCCAGCGCCGTCGCCAACTTCGGCCACACGCTTTCGGCATCGACCAATTCGCGCATTCGCCGGCGCGCGCAGTCGGCCATCTTTCGATAGCCCGCGCTGTGCTGCCGCGCCGTCTCATAGCTGGCGCGCAGGCGATCGTGCAACGACTGCCAGACGAGCCGATGCCAGGTGGTGCGATAGCCGCCGTCGATCTCTTGCGGCCAACCTGCCGGCTCAGGATGCGAGGCCAGGGTAAAACTGCAATCGTCGTCGAGGGAGTCGGCCATGCCGGTGTGTGTCGGCGCGATTGCCGGCCGCCCCGCCGCCAGAAAGTTTTGCAGAGGCAAACACGAACCCTCGGCCCGCGAGGTGTTCACATAGTAGGTGCTGGCCCGCGTCAACTCGATCAGTTGGGCCTCGGACAAATACGCGGTCACGAAAACGAGCTTGCAGCGGTGGCTTAAGGCGCAGCCGCGATAGAAGGCGAACATCTCCGCCAAGGCCGCCGCCTCCCACTCCGCCGACACCACCAACTTGACCACCAGCGTCGCATCCTCGCGGTCGCGCAGAGCAAGGAGATAGCCCGACAGCAAATCGCGCCAGTTCTTTCGAGCGTCGAAAGGATTCAGAATTGTCGTGTAGACAACTCCGCTTAGCGTCAAGCTCGGCAAGGGAGGATACTGTTCGCGCACGTCGCGTTCCCGCAGCGTCTGCCGAGCGGACCACAGCCCGGCGCGCACGGCGCGGGCCGTGCGATGGATCGCTTTGCCTATCGGTTTCGGCATGACTCCGACGCATTTTTTGTAGAGTTGGCGCAGACCGACGCGCGCGGGCACATGGCCGGTCTCGGCGTCGACCCAAGGACGCGGGGCGCGAGCCATCGTCGCGGGTTGTGGAAAGACATAACAAGGACAATCGAGAACGACGCGCTGTCCGGCTCGCCAATCGGCGACGTGGAAATAGTCGGCCTCGATCGGTACCGGAACAACGTGAACGGGAGTTTTCACCCCGGCGCGCAAGAAGGCGTAACGCGAAAATTGCGTGTGGGTGACGATCAGATCGACCTCATCGGCTCGCTTGGCCCAATTGTGCCGGGGATCACCCTCTAAATCGAGACTGGGAATGTCCGGAAATTCCCAGGCCGGCACGGCTAAATTGGGCACGCCGGCGGCGAGGTCCATTAGATGCAACGGCAGAAAACTGAGATGAACGGGTTGCAGCCGTTGGATTCGCGCCTCGGCAACGGCACGAGCCAGCGCGGCGGGCGGACCCGATGCGTCGCGGTGACGGCTCCAGCGTTCCAACAGCGGCGCGAAGGCCCGGTAGACGTAGCGATACGAATAGGCGTCGCGCCCCAGTCGGCGTTTCATGTCGCCGTCGCTGTACATGGAAGTGACGAGCAACAGCGGATCGCCGTCCACCTTGAGCGATTGCTCGTTTTGCATCGACTTCCCCTATTGCCTAGATCGCCCATGCACCCCGAGTTCACGACCCGATGGCGACGATTACCATGTTTGTTATCGTTTTCTCCGTGCGGGAAGTTGAGAGAAATGCCGAGAATGCCGATTGTGCCGAACCTGTCACCTTGCCGGCGAACCGGCAGCGCGCTGCCGGTTCGCGGTTGGCGCAATAGGTCGCCGCTGCTACCGTGGCGGACATGAAGGCACAACCTCCCACCGCTTCGAGCCGAGCCGTTTCCCGGCTCGCTTCCTTTCGCCACGCCTTTGCCGGTTGGTGGCATGTACTGCGCACACAGCGCAATGCCTGGATTCACGCACTCGCTTCGGTGACGGTCTTCGCCTTCGCTCTTTGGTTACAATTGGGACGTATCGAGTCGGCGATTCTCGTTCTGACCGTGGCTCTCGTTTGGGTAGCCGAGTTCGTCAACACCGCTGTCGAGGCCGTAGTCGATCTGTCGTCGCCGGGGCTTCATCCCTTGGCGAAGATTGCCAAAGATGTCGCGGCGGCGGCGGTTCTGATCGCAGCGCTCTCCGCCGCCGTCGTTGGAGTGCTTCTTTTGGGACCGCTTTTGTGGTCGAAATGGTCGGGCTAAGGTCGTCCGGCACGGCATCGCCGGTTGTCTCGCAGGATCGCGGAACTCTGGCGCGGTTCCCTCTTGGCCCACGCGATCGTTTTGGGGTACAATTTCTTTTTGACGTCGGGCGACGAATTACCTCACTTCTCACCGATGACCGAAAGGATGTGGTCATGCGCGTTTGCCTTTTTGAAGATCGGAGCGCCCTCGATCTCGAACCGTTGACTCTGACTCGCCCAGTGTTCGAGCTACTGAGCGGGTTGACTTCGTTGGCCGCCAAACAGAGCAGTTACTTTCCGCTAGGCCCACGCGGCGTTCTCATCCGCCCGCATTTGGCCGATCTCTATCGTCTTCACGCGCCAGAAGTATCTGTAAACGATCTCGATTGGATCAAATGTGGCTACACCGTTTTGGTGAACGGCCGCTGGCTGCCGCCTTCCTTGCCGCTGCCGAAAGAGATTCTGGCCGAACCGTTGGTAGCCCTAGCGGGGAACGAAGTCGCCTACGCCGTCCTCGCTCCCGAGCATTTGGTCGAATGTACGCCGCAAACGATCGACGATTGCCTGAACGGATGGAGATCGAAGCTGCCGCACCGACAGGCCGGCGGACGGATCATACGCTACCTTTGGGAACTGGTTCACCACAACGGCGAACAGATTCGCGCCGATTGGCAAACGGCTCAACCGCACCGCGCGCCGGAGTCGCAGCGAGTCGAACGGCCGGGCTTGGCCGTCGTTGGCCCGCGCGATCAACTCTACATCCATTCCTCGGCACATCTCGAACCTGCCATCGTTGCCGACGTAACCCGTGGGCCGATTATCGTGGAGCGAGAGGCCGTCGTGACTGCGTTCACGCGGCTGGAGGGACCGTGCGTCATCGGCCCGCGGTCGCGGATTCACGGCGCGAACATCCGAGGCGGAACGACGTTCGGCCCGGATTGTCGCATTGGTGGAGAGGTAGAGTGTTGCATCGTACAAGGATACAGCAATAAATATCACGATGGCTTTCTCGGCCACGCCTACCTTGGCGAATGGGTCAATCTCGGTGCGGGCACGCACAACAGCGATCTCCGCAACGATTACGGCCCGGTGACAATGACGGTCAATGGCCGCCCAGTGCATACGGGGCTGTCGAAAGTCGGCTGCTTCGTCGGCGATCATACCAAAGCCGGACTCGGGACGCTGTTGAATACCGGAGCCAACGTCGGCGTTTTCTGCAACCTTTTGCCCGGAGGATTGCTGCCGAGATATGTCCCGTCTTTTGTAAGCTGGTGGAAAGAGGTGTTAACCGATCGCGCCAAGATGTCGAGTTTATTGGACACCGCCACCGAAGTCATGCGCCGCCGCGATGTCGCGTTCACGGAGACCCACGCGGCAGTGTATCGCAACCTTTTCGAGCAGACCGCCGCCGAGCGCCGTCGAGCCATATGCGAAGCCGATCGGCGTTCCCTCAGGCGCAGCGCATGATGCGCCGATTTCGGACGGCGGTATCCGAAGTCGAGTACATGGAACTCGCGGCGCGACTCAAGCCGCTTTCGGTGCGGTGCATTCGCTCAATTGGTTGCGTGCGTTCCCAAACGCCTCCAACCAACTTCGCGTGGTATGGATCTCGTTTTCCAGCAATGCGAACGCTTGCTCCGCTTCTCGTTCGGCTCGATCGAGATAGCTCTGCAAGCGCTGCAGCCGTTCCTCGAAGGTCTTGATTGCCGCCGGATCGGTCCATTCCGGCGGCGGCGCGATCGGCGGCTCCACGGCTCGCGCCAGCCAATCGTTGAGACGGGCTTCCATCAGGTCGAACAGCTCCACGGCTTCCGAGGTCATGCGCGCTCCTCCTCTTGGGCGGTTCACAATCATACCCAAGGGGACAAAATCTGACAGCCTCAATTCTCGGAGCGCGACCCGTTCGCCGGCGCTACGACGGGACGATCGGAAGCAATGTGTTTCGCAGTCGATTCATGGCAGCGGCGATGCCGTCGGCGGCTCCGAAGATGGCCGAGCCCGACACCAACACGTTCGCTCCCGCGGCGACCGCGCTCGGCGCGGTTTCGGCGTCGATGCCTCCGTCCACCTCTAGCTCCGTCGTTCGCTTCGATTGCTCGATCGTTCGGCGAACGCGGCCGATTTTGTCGAGAGTGCTGAAGATAAACTTCTGCCCGCCAAAACCGGGATTTACCGTCATCACTAGGACGAGATCGACATCGCACAAGATCTCGTCGATGGCACCGGGCGGCGTGGCTGGATTGAGGACTACGCCAGCTTTCTTACCCAGGGCCTTGATGTGTTGCAACGTGCGATGCAGATTGACCTCACCCTCGACGTGGACCAAAAGCGAATCGGCCCCCGCTTCGGCAAAGGCGTCGAGGTAACGCATCGGCTGTTCGATCATCAAATGCACTTCCAGCGGCACGTTCACCACTGGGCGAAGTGCCTTTACGACCAGTGGACCCATGCTGATGTTCGGCACGAAATGGCCGTCCATCACATCAATGTGCAAGCGATCTGCACCGGCTTGCACCGCTTGGCGAACCTGCTCGCCGAGATGCAAGAAGTCGGCGGCGAGGATGGATGGAGCGAGTTTAATGACAGAAGCGGCCATGTGCGAGTCTCCCGAACCAGTGAGCGAAGGAGATTTTATCGAAACGGCATTTCATTTTCGACTTCGCTCTTGCCGAAATGTTTATTAACCTGATAAAGTTAGTTGTATCTGTCTACAGCGGCGAAAGGGAGATCGATGATCGTGTTGCAATCGCAAGCCGAGGAAATCGCCGAAGCGAACGAGCTATTGACCGACGCGTCGGCGGAGACGATTTTGCGCTGGGCGGTGCGGACGTATCGTGAGAAACTGACAATGGCGACGGCTTTTGGAGCCGAGGGCTGTTGCATTCTCCATCTGTTGGCCGAGATCGACCCGAACGTCCGCACGTTCAATCTCGATACGGGTTATCAGTTCGCCGAGACGCTGGAGTTGCGCGAGCGCATCCGCGAACGCTACGGCATGGAAGTCGAGTACATTCGCCCCGAATCGACAGTCGCGGAATACGAAGCGGAGCATGGTGGACCCCTGTACAATATCCGTCCGGATCAATGCTGCCACGACCGCAAGATCTTGCCGCTGCGTCAAGCAGTAGTTGGTTACGACGCCTGGATCAGCGCCATCCGCCGCGATCAAACGAACCATCGCTCCGTTGCGGGCGTGGTGCAATGGGACTCCAAGTTCGGTCTCGTGAAGATCAATCCGCTCTTAAACTGGACGCGCAAGGACGTATGGAGTTTCATCCTTAAAAACGACATCCCGTACAACCCTTTGCACGATCGGGGCTATCCGAGTATCGGTTGTTGGCCGTGTACAACTCCGGTCGGCGATGGGGAGGACGAGCGCGCCGGTCGCTGGGCGGGCAGCGGCAAAAAAGAGTGCGGCCTGCATGTGGTCGAAGTGGAAGACGGCGGAGGCATTTGAGGCGTGCCGCGCCCCGAAAGGGAGCGCGGAGACGAAGCGAGACGAGGACGAGCCATGCGCATTTCCGCCAAAGCCGAGTATGCCTGTGTGGCCATGCTTGAATTGGCAGCTCATCATGGAGATGCTCAACCGTTGCCGATCAAGGCCATCGTTGAAGCGCAGGGGATACCACCGTACTTTCTCGTCCAGATTCTCTTGCAGCTGAAGACGGCTCGTTTAGTCGCGAGTACGCGCGGCGCGTCGGGGGGCTATCAACTGGCGCGTCCGCCGGAAGAGATTACCTTGTACGATGTGATCGACGCCATCGAAGAATGCTTGTCCGCACCGCGCTCGGCTCTCGACAAAGACGCGCACCGCCCGGCCGTCGGTGTTTTATTGGGGATTTGGCACGAGGTTCAACTTGAGGAAGAACGCGCCCTGCGGAGCGTCACCTTGGCGGACCTCGTCCACCGTATCCAGGAAGATCATGCCCTGTCGTATCAGATTTAGCGGTCCACAGAATTCGTCGTTGACCGTCGATCGCTTTTAAGGAGTTTGAAGATGTCCGAGTTGCTTCCGCCGCACGGCGGATTGAAAGAACCCATCAATCGCAATGTGCCCGCCGACGAAGCGGCTGATTTTCGCGCGCGGGCCGCCTCGCTGCCGCGCGTCTCGATCGGCGATGCCGATCTCTCGACCCTGTATCGTCTCGGCGACGGTGGACTTAGTCCGCTAACCGGCCCGATGGACCGCGAGACATTCGACCGCGTTCTCGATGAAGAGGTAATTGTACGCGAAGGTAAAAAGTACGCCTGGACGATTCCACTGGCCTTTCCGGTGGACGAGGCTCAGGCGAAGACGATGAAAGTCGGACAAACCGTCGCACTCGTGAATTCTCAGAACGAAGTCGTCGGCTCGCTCGAAATCAACGATATTTTCCCGTGGGATAAAGCTCGCTATGTCCGCAGCGTCTACGCCACCGAGCGCTTCGATCATCCGGGCGGCCGCATGACCGAGCGCGATCCGCGCTCCTATCTCCTCGGCGGCAAGGTGCGCGTGCTACCGCAACCAAAACATTCGGAGTACGGCCATTTCATCCTGTCGCCGCGCGAGACGCGCGCTCTGTTCGCCCAACACGGATGGAAGCGCGTCGTCGCCTTCCAAACGCGCAATCCGCTCCACCGCGCGCACGAATATGCCTTGGTCGCTGGGCTAGAACGGTTGGTGCGCGAGGGGCATTTCGCCGGGGCGGTGTTGAATCCCTTGGTCGGTGAGACCAAGGGCGACGATGTCAACGCCGTCACACGGATGCGCACCTACCGGGCACTCATCGAGAGCAAAGCGTTGGGCGAGGGAGACAAGGACGAGCAATTGTGGCAGCTGGCCGGTTGCGACATTACGGATCGCATTATGCTCTTGGGTTTGGACATCAAGATGTTTTACGGCGGGCCGAAAGAGGCGATTATGCACGCCATCTATCGGCAAAACTTCGGCTTCACCGACATTATCATCGGCCGCAAGCACGCCGACGCTCCGTATGAAGACGGCAAGGACATCTGGGATGGCCTCGCCGCTCAGCGCAAGTTTGATGAGCTAAAGGGGGAATTGCTCATCAAGCCGGTAAAAATTGGATTCGCAGCCTACTATGAAGAACTTGGCCGCGTCGGATTGGTCGAAGAGAACGAGCCGAAGGGATACAAGCAAGTCAACATCGCCGGCCGTATCCTTCGCGAAACGCTGCGCAAAGGCGAACTGCCCGATCCGCGCGTCATGCGGCCTTCGACGGCCAGCATTCTTATCGAAAGCATGAAGGGGGAATAGAGGTTTTGCTCTAACCCATCAGACGGGTGGGTCGAACTTCTTCCCTCGATCCACCCGATTCGATTCCTCTTGCCGTACTAAGCGAATGAGAGACTATCCGCAAAGCCCCCCTCGCCCCTGTACTCAAGGGAGCGGGGCCTCTCGGATCGCCTCTCACGCGCAATTCCGGGTCGAACTCGGCGGGTTGGCGTTCCTCTCGACCGCCGACTCAGCATCGTCGCGTCTTATCGCTCATCTCCTCTTCTCTGGGCACGATGAGTCGCTGCCAGGTACGCTGTCCGCTCGTTAACGGACGGATAGAGCTGGCCGCGATGTTCCGTCATCGCCAAGTAGCCGCCGAATACGAACAACGCCTCGCCAGAGAGCCGCATGAAGTATTCTACGTCTGCTCCTCGATCTACCCGTTCGTTCACTTTGCCGCCGCGACGACTTTTTTCGCCGCCTCGGTAAGTCCGTTTGCCGTCGTGATGTTCTGACCGCTCTCCGCCAGCATTTTACGGCCTTGCTCGACGTTAGTGCCTTCCAGACGCACCACCAGCGGGACGTGAAAGCCGACTTCCTTGAACGCGGCGAGGATGGCTCCGGCGATGATGTCGCATTGCATGATGCCGCCGAATATGTTCACCAAAACTGCTTTGACGCGCGGATCGCCCAAGAGAATGCGAAACGCCTCCGTCACTTGATCCTTGTTGGCACCGCCGCCAACATCGAGAAAGTTGGCCGGTTCGCCGCCGTGGTATTTGATGATGTCCATGGTGGACATGGCCAAGCCCGCGCCGTTGACGAGGCAGCCGATGTTGCCCGTCAGACTGATGAAGCTCAAACCCGAACGACCGGCGCGCAGCTCGGCGGGATCTTCTTCGGCCTCATCGCGTAGAGCGGCGAGATCGGGATGGCGGAACAAGGCGTTGTCGTCGAAGGTCATCTTGGCATCGACGGCCAACACTTCACCGTTGTCCATGACGGCCAACGGATTGATTTCGGCCAGGCTGCAATCTTTTTCGAGATACACCTTGGCCAACGCCGTCACGAGCGTCTCGGCCCGGGTCGCTTGTTCGCCGGTGAACCCCAGTGCGTAGGCCACGCGCCGAGCCTGAAACGGTTGAAGGCCGAACTCCGGTTCAACGATGGTCTTGAGGATCTTTTCGGGAGTATGCGCGGCCACTTCTTCGATCTCGACGCCCCCTTCGGCGCAGGCCATCAGCACCGGCGCTCCGACCGCGCGATCGAGAACCATGCCGACATAGACTTCGCGGACGATCTTGGCGGACGCCTCAACGACAAGGAGTTTGGACACCTTCTGCCCCGCCTCGCCGGTCTGTTTCGTAACGAGCGGATAGCGGAGCATGACCTCGGCGATGCCGGCGATGTCGCCGCGTTTGTTCACGAATTTGACGCCGCCGAAGTCTTTGCCGCTGCCCGCAAAATGCCCTTTGCCGCGCCCGCCGGCGTGAACTTGCGCCTTGATGACGACGGGTCCGCCGCCGAGTGCATCGAACGCCTTCTCGGCTTCGGCCGGCGTAGAGGCAACGATGCCGCGCGGGATTTTGGCTCCGGCTCGCGCCAGCAATTCTTTGGCCTGATATTCGTGAATCTTCATGCAATAGCCCTTGCGATGGTCCTGATTTCGTACCGGCATCACGCCGATTGCGGGTTCGTGGGGACAACAATCCTGTTATAGCCGGACAATGCACTTGCGTCAGGGGAACTGGTGCGATCGCATCGACCCGCAAAGGAGACGCGACGGCCAAACACGGTTCAGACGGAAAGGTTTCGCTCGCTTCTTCTCAACGCGATTGCTTCACCAAGCTCGGAAGGCCGCAAGATCTGCCGCGTGCGGAAAATCGTGCGGACTTGGTGGCATTCGACGCACATTTTTTTGGGAGCCGTGCGACTTTTCTTATAGATCGGTCGATGAATCCCTCACCGGAATGCGGACTCGCTTCCGATTTCTTGCTCGATGAGTCCGGATCGATTGGTACAAGGCGGACATACATGATGCGGTTTTTGCTTGCGTACAACGCCGAAGAGACGAAGGAACCCTGTAGCTTGTGCGGTCGCTCGACATCGGCCGCAGGCGGGATCCGGCTCGTTCGCGCCGACAACACGGCTTCGGTGTGCCAGGAGTGCGGAGGCAAACAGGCTCCCGAATTGGTTGCCTTGGCCAATCTCGCCGGCGCGGCCACGCGCATCGGTCGTATCCATCGCCACTCGGTATTTCCCCCGCTCACCGCACTCCTCGATCTCGCCAACGCCGCCGAAAAGTATGCCCATACTTCCTCGCCTTGAGACTCTCCGAGGGTGACAAGCAGAGAGGAATTCCTATCTTCACTCTGTCTATTGTCTCCTTGGCTTCTTCGGGTGAGTCATGCACGAAACGGCGCGGCTATTAAAAGATCTCGTCGCTCTCCCAAGTGTCAATCCGATGGGTCGAGCGCTGGTGGGAGAGGATTTCTACGAATACCGCGTCACCGATTATCTCGAGGCCTTCTTCCGCTCCCTGGGCGTGGCTTTTGAACGTCAAGCGATCGCTCCCCACCGCCAAAACATCATCGCTTGGACCGACGCACCGACCTCCGCGCCAACCTTGATTTTTGAGGCGCATCAAGACACGGTTCCGGTCGACAACATGACGATTGATCCGTTCGCGGCTCACATCGAGAATGGCCGCCTCCACGGTCGTGGGGCTTGCGACATCAAAGGGGGAATGGCGGCCATGCTCGCCGCTTTCGCCCGCTTGGTCCGAGACAAGACGGGCAACGCGGTTCGCGTCGTCATGGCCTGCACCGTCGATGAGGAGTTCACCTTCTTGGGCGTGCAGCGTCTGGTAGAGAGCAACCTGCGCAGTCGCTTTCCGAACCTGGTTGGCGCGATCGTCGCCGAGCCGACGCAATTGCACATCGTTGATGCTCACAAGGGGGCAGTGCGCTGGGATCTGACGACCTCCGGCACGTCCTGCCACAGTTCGCGGCCGGAACGAGGCATCAACGCGATCTACCGCATGGCGGTCTTATTGCCGCTCATCGAACGCTATGCCGAGGAACTGCGCGCGGGGCGATCCGATCCACGTTTGGGATCGCCGACTTTGAGCGTGGGGCGCGTTGAGGGCGGAGTGAGCGTCAACACCGTGCCGGATCGCTGTCGCATTGAGATCGACCGGCGATTACTTCCCGGCGAAAAGTCGGTTGCCGCTCTCGAACATCTGCACGAGTATTTACACCGCCGGGTCGATGCCTCGCTTGCCTTCTCCTTTTCCGCGCCGTGGTTGTCAGCTCCCGCCTTGAGCGCGGACGGTTCGGAGGCTCTGGTAGCCCGTCTCGGATCGGCCATCGACGGCGTCGTGGGTAAGCATGAAGTGCAAGCCGTCCCCTATGGAACCGATGCAGCACCCTTGGCCGAATCCGGCATCCCCTCTGTTGTATTTGGTCCCGGCGACATCGCACTCGCGCACACCTGCGACGAATGGGTTCCGCTCGACGAAGTCGAACAAGCCAGCGAAATTCTCTATCGCTTGGCCTCCACAGAATGAATGGAGAGCGAAAATACTCACTGTTTGCGCACGATCTCCAGCTTGACTTTGTCGGCGATGAAGGTGCGTTCGCCGGCAGTGGAGAAGCGAATCTTGACGCGCTTCAACACTCCTTGTCCGCTGACATCGACGACGCGGCCCGTGCCGTAGCTGGCATGGCGAACCAGGGTTCCAACGGCGTAGGCCATGGCCTCGTTCTCGGCGGGAGCGCGAGGTAGAATGGGAGCGGGACGCGGGCGCACTCCGGCATCGTGCCAGCCCTGTTCCGCCGCCGCCCCGCCGCCCCCGCGCCAGTCCTCGAACGCGGCCGGCCCGCGACCGCCGCTCGACAAATCGATGTGTTCGATCGCCTCCTCCGGCAATTCGCGGAAGAACATGCTCTCGACCGGATAGACGGTCTGACCGCGAAACTCACGACTGCGCGCATGCGTCAGATAAAGCTCTTCCTTGGCCCGCGTCATGCCGACGAAGGCGAGGCGGCGTTCTTCTTCCAGTTCGTCGCTTCGCGCGATACTGCGTTCGTGGGGCAGCAAACCCTGCTCCACGGCCGCCATATAGACGACGGGAAACTCTAAGCCTTTGGCAGCGTGCAAGGTCATAATCGACACGCAATCTTGCCGTTCGTCCCAGCTGTCGAGATCGCTGGCTAGAGTGACGTTCTCCAGGAAATCGCCGATGGTTCGAGACGAGTCTTCCGCCGCGAACTGCTTGGCCGCCGTGATTAAATCCTCGACGTTGGCTAGGCGTTCCTGGTCGTCGTTCGTCTCGTCGCGGAGCAGCATGTCTCGATAGCCGCTGCGGTAGAGAACTTCGCGGACCACCTCGCCGGGGGGCGATTCCAACAGCGAGCGCAGTTCGTTCATCAATTGATGAAAGCCTCGCAGGGACGAGGCTGCCTTGCCCTTGATGGCCGGGATCTTCCCCACCTCTCCCGAGGCCGAAAGCAAGCTCATCTCGCGCGGTTCTGCATAGGAGCGCAGATGATCGAGCGACACTTTGCCGATGCCGCGCGCCGGTTCGTTGACGATGCGCAAAAACGACAAGTCGTCGCGCGGGTTGACCAAGAGTCGCAGATAGGCGAGAATGTCGCGGTTCTCTTTGCGCTCGAAGAAGGCCAAGCCGCGCACGATCTGGTGCGGCACGCGCTGCTGTACAAAGGCCGTCTCCAAGCTGCGAGACAGGGCGTTAATGCGGAGAAAGACGGCGAAATTGCGGTAAGATCGCTTGCCCGCTTCGACTTCCGCGCGGATGCGCCGAGCGATTCCCTCGGCCTCGTCCATGCTCGAATGGTAGGTCAGCACGGTCACTGGCCTCCCGGCAACGTTGTCGGTGACGAGGTGCATCGGTTTACGTTGCTTGTTGTGCGCGATGAGATGGCTGGCCGTCGAAAGAATGGCTCGCGTGCTGCGATAGTTCGTGTTCAGCGTGAGGACGCGGGCGTTGGGAAAATCGCGTTCAAAATCGAGTATGTTACGGATGTCTGAACCCCGGAACTTATAGATCGATTGATCGGGGTCGCCCACCGCACACAGATTCGGCCGATCGATCGATAACCCTCGCGCGATAGCGTATTGAGCCTTATTCGTATCTTGATACTCGTCTATTAACACGAAGCTGAAGCGGTCGTCCAGTTCGGCCCTCAGCTCGGAGTCGTTCTTGAGCGCCAGGGCAGGCCAATACAAGAGATCGTCGAAATCCAGCGCGTTGGAGTCGCGCAGCCGCTTCTCGTACAGCGGATAGATGCCCGCGACGGTCTTTTCGTAGAAGTCACCGGCGCGCTCAGCGAATCGATCCGGGCCGAGCAGCTGATTTTTGGCTTTGCTGATTGCACCGGCGATGCTCTCCGGCGAGAAGCGCGCGTTGTCGATGCCGGCGTCTTCGAGAGCCATCTTCACGATGCGGGCGCGGTCGTTCTGATCGTAGATCGTGAAGTTGCGGTCGAGTTCGAGGCGATCGGCGTATTGCCGCAACAATCGCGCGCCGAAGCTGTGGAACGTGCTGACCCAGACGCGGCAGCCCGGCACGAGTTGTTCGACGCGCTGGCGCATTTCACCGGCCGCTTTATTGGTGAACGTGATGGCGAGAATGTTGCTCGGCCGCACCCCCTGTCCGAGCAGCCAAGCGACGCGGCGCGTGATGACGCGCGTTTTGCCGCTACCAGGACCGGCGAGAATGAGCAGCGGTCCTTCAAAATGCGTGACTGCTTCCCGCTGAGCCGGCGTCAGATTGTCGAGAAGATCCCGTTCGGCTTTATGACCCATTCTCGCTTCACTCCTCTCGGCAGATCAAAGGTTCAAAACCTCACTCTACCGATTGTACCCGCGAGCGGAATCTTTGCTAAGATCAGCAGGAGACGAGCGGCACGAGCGACAGGAAGGAATCGTCATGGAAATCGTCGGCGTCGGCACGGAGATCGTCGAATGCTTGCGCGTTCGCCGCGCGATTGAAGAACACGGCGAGCTGTTTCTACAGCGCGTGTACACCGAGCGCGAGACACGACATTGCCGAGCGCGCCAGGGTTCGACGGAGCATTTCGCCGCCCACTGGGCGGCCAAGGAGGCGATTTTGAAGTGTCTGGGTCTACCGTGGCGGCGGGGACTGTCCTGGACTGAGATGGAGGTGAGTTGGGAACCGGCGCAGCGTCCGACGGTCCTGTTGTGCGGCGCGGCCAAGGACATCGCATCGGATCAACGGATTAGTGACATACTCCTGTCGCTCTCTCATTGCCGGGCTTACGCCGTGGCCTATGCGCTCGCCGTTCGCAAGTCTTGAGTTCGAGTTGCGCCGTTTGCACCGGCCGTCCGTTGCCTCAAATCGACTCCTCCACCTTCCGTCGCGGTTTCCATTCGGATCTCCCACGCTCTCGCCGATAATGTTCGATGCGCCGTGTAAAGCTTCTGGGAGCTTGCAAGGAGGAACACGATCATGCGCCGCGATGGGCAACTGCTGATGTTGGTAGTTCTGAGTCTTCTCGCTGCTTCGTCCGGATCGTCCGAGCCGCCGACCTTGTATACGTCAACGCCGATTCATTTACCGCAAGGCATCGCCGATGCTCAGGGGCGCGTTGGCTATTTCGCCAGTGCCGCCGGCGGCATTGAGGCACTCGATCTCGCCAATGGCAATGTACTCTGGCAAACGTCCGAGGCACAAATTCCCTTGCTCATCGACGGCGAGCATCTGTTGGCTCAAGCGGGCGTGAAGCGCAATCGGCTTCGCGTCCTTCGTCTCGATCTGAAACGCGACGGCGAGTGCGATCTGGAATCCGATCCCGTCGTTTTTCCCGCTTGGGTGGTGACAGGCGAAGCCCCTGGCCGTTTGTTCTCGGCGCACTGGCGCGTCGAACGCCATCACATGGTTCTCGATTGGGAAGCCAGTGCCTGGTACATCGGCGCTTCCAAGCCCACTCCGGAAGAAGCGGAAGCGGCCCGCAAACGTGCCGACGGCCAAGTCTTCGTCAACTTGCGAACCGGACAGATCGACGTTCGCCCCCCCACGAAGGTCGAACTGCCCGTCGCTCCCGCACTGCCCGAACATCTGCAAAAGAAATCGCTGCGCTGGCAGGGCCGATTCGGCAACGGCTGGAAAGTCCTCTCGCTGGAGGATCACCAAGGCAAGCAGCGGTTCCTGCTGCACACTTGGACGCCGGGGGAGGAGACGGCGCGCGAGCCGAAGGAATTGTTGGTCGGCGAGCATTTGCAGGCGCGCACGACTTTAGACGAAAGCGTTCTCTGCCTCCGCGAGTGTAACCTCCGGCCCGAAGACCGTGCTTCGCTCATGCCGAAAAAGCCACTGCCGCCGTGGCATCTCTTCTCCGTGACGACCGGCGATCTCCTCGGTAGCATCCCCCACGAACCGGGAGGACACGCTTTCGCGGTACTGGGAAAACGCGCGTTCTATCTGGTCCCAGGCTCCCTGAGTGGGTCGCTTCAGCGCGGCGGTGTGCAGACGCAGATGCTACGCGCCCTGGATATATCCACGGGGAAAAAACTGTGGGAACATCCGGTCGCCGGCAAGCTGATCGCCCCCCCACCCCTGTGAAAGAGCAAGGGACATCACCGGATCCCTCAGACCAAGCTCGCTCCCTCCGTGGCCGAACACACATAGACGACCGGCTCGATGCCCGTCGCCGACCGATAACTCGCCGCAACCTGGGAAGTAAACGAGCCCGCTAGCTCGCGGCGAATCAAGGCTACGGCGCAGCCTCCGAAACCCGCCCCGGTCATGCGAATGCCGAAGCAGGCCGGGTGTGCGCGACCACATTCGACCATGACATCCAACTCGCGGCTTGAGACAGCGAAGTCGTCGCGCAAACTGTCGTGGCTGGCATTCATCAGACGTCCGACTTCGGAGGCGTTGCCTTCCCGCATCGCCTCGGCTGCTTGCAAGGTGCGTTCGATTTCGGTAATGACATGCCAAGCCCGACGACGGGTTTCTTCGTCGAGACGGACGGATTCTTCTGCGAACCGTTCAACCGACACATCGCGCAGCGCAGGCACGCCGAAGGCGCGAGCCGTGGCTTCGCACTGACCGCGCCGTTGATTGTACGCCGAATCCACCAGACCGCGCCGAGTAGCCGTGTCGAGAACAACCACCGTCGTCTCCGAAGGAAACGGAACCGCTTCGGTGTGCAAGGTACGACAGTCGATAAGCAAGGCGTGGCCCGCGCGACCGGCTGCCGAGATCATCTGATCCATGATGCCGCAGCGCACGCCCACCCACTCGTTCTCGGCCCGTTGTCCTAACAGCGCCATAGTAGCCGCGTCCCAAGGAAGGTCCGAGACGGCCGCGAACGCTCGGGCCAACGCCAGCTCAAATGCCGCCGAGGACGACAGACCCGCGCCCACTGGAACGTCACCGACAACGATCCCTTCCCAGCCGCGGAGAACATCTCCTCTTTCTTGTAAAACCCAGGCCACCCCCTTGACGTACTCCGTCCAGTCGTGGTCGCCGCGCCTCAATTCATCGAGGGTAAGGTTCGTCCTTGCGTCACAATCGAGCGAATGCACAATCAGTCGCCGATCGACGCGAGGCCGAAGGGCAATCCAAACGGCTCGATCGATGGCCATCGGCAGTACGAAACCGTCGTTATAGTCGGTATGCTCGCCGATCAGATTTACACGACCCGGAGCGCGGACTACCCAAGTCGGCGAGGAGTCGAAATGACGCCGAAACGCGCATTCAACGGATTGCTTGCAAAGAACACCCTGCGAAATACCCACTCGTCGCACCTTTCTCTCAATGGATGAAGGGATTGTATCGGAAAGGGTTTGCTTGCCAGTCCAAGGCGTCCGCGAAGATCGACCTCCCATTTTTGCTCGCGCTTCGAACCGGTATAAAGGATTTACCCCATCTACGAAGCGATGGATAGCCAATTTTTTGGTCTTGGCGATGGGGTCTACTTTAGAAAGCAGTACGGATCTTTCTGGCCGAGGTGATACTTTTTCGCAGGGCATCGCAGACAGAGTTGCACCCCGCAGCGTT
>JAKBCS010000005.1 GCA_021807595.1 Planctomycetota bacterium
ATTAGCGGCGACTGGGATCGAACCAGTGACACGCGGCTTATGAAGCCGCTGCTCTAACCTCTGAGCTACGCCGCCGAATCTCGATGTAGTGTATGGTCTAGGCACTGGCGTGGATAGACCTCAACAGAGACTCCCTTGCAAAAGAGAGCTAAACTTCGCTGAGGTTCATTCTACAATCGCGGGCAATTCCGCCAAGCCGAACGAAACCAACAAGCTACCACCAGCCTTGCCAAGGAACCATCGTCAACGCACACCAACGATCCCTACCGTGGCAGCGACCCAAGGCGACACGATACGCACGGTGGCGTGCGTTAGGCGATCGCTCAAGAAAGTCTACGCCGTCGCTGGGTGATTTTCGCCGGATACGGGATCGTTGAGCGGCACGGGCGGAGCTTGGCCGAAGGCGTGGAAGAAGGTAAGACAGGCTGCGCCGATCGCGCCGCACAGCATTCCCAATTCCAGAGGTCCGGGAATCGAAGCGACATCGCTTTGAGATGGAAAAATCATTGCGAATAGATCGAACCAGCGTCCGACCAAGACGAGAAGGCAGACCGCTCCCAAAACCGTCGGCGATCGTTTGGCCGCTCGGAACAGCAAGAGGCAGAATGGAATCCCCCAATTGAGGACGACGGCGAGAAGGATCAACGCCGGCCAGGAACCTTGCCAGCGATGCGCGAAGTAGATCGCTTCCTCCGGTTGATTGGTGTACCAGATCAGCAGGTATTGGCAGAACCAAATGTACATCCAAAAGCAACTGAAGCCGAAAAGAAGTGTTGCAAGATCGTGAAAGTGATCTTTCGTCACTGCCTCCGCGAGGGGGCCGCGCCGCTGAAGCCATAGGGCCAGAAGAGTGACGGCGGCTAGGGAAGTCAGAATGATGCCCGCGAAGTTGTATACGCCGAAGATAGTGCTGGACCACTTCGGCTCCAACGACATGATCCAGTCGGAACCGGCCAGCCAACAGGTGATGCCGAAGACGACGAGGAACCCGGCGGAAAGACGGAGATTCGTCCCGCTGGGGGCGGCATCGCTTGCCCGATCTTGCCGGCGCGAGTTTCGCACGATCGCGACGGCGAAGATCGTCCACAGGGCCAGGTAGATCGAAGACCGGAGGAGAAAGAACGGTCGGCTGAGCCATAAATGCCCCAAGGGCGAATCGGGTTCCTGTTCCGGCCCTTGGGTCCACGAGTACAAGGACGGCCGCAAGAGTAAGACGGCAAGAAGACCAATCGAGGCCACGGGCAGTAGCGCGGCCATCGCTTCGGGCACGCGCCGCAACGGCCCGCTCCAACGAGCGCCAGTCACATAATGGAGAGCGACGATGAGGAGTCCGCCTAACCCAAGACTCGTTAAGTAGTAGCCGAGCAACAGAACGTTTGCCCACGCGCGTTCCGGCGCGAGCAACAATCCGAGCAGCAAAGCGACGCCGCCCAATAGCGCCAAACCACGAAAGAATAGCAAGTCCTTGGCAGGTAAGCGATACGTCGTTTCGCTCGACTTCATGTTCCATCCTCGTAGGCGACGATTACAGGGTGCGCTAGAGTGCAGCAATCCGCGTGCCGAATGTCACTCCATTCGGTTGAATCTTCCATCGCAGTGCCCGTTGAGAAACTTCTCTTCGATACTCTACCGAGAGATGGGCTAAGCGGAATCCCCTCATAATTCCGATAAGAGAGTCATCGTCTCGTCCGGATGGGCCGGAGGGGGAGACGAGTTCCGAACGATTGTGAGGCTGGGTATTTCCTATCGGAGGTGGTATGGAGAATAATCGGGGAAATCGTAGCCGCCTTCGTATCCTTGGTGGCGTTCTCTTCCTTTTGGCTCTCATGGGATGGAGCCTTGGGCAAGAGTCGAAGGCCGCCCCGCCGTGGCGCTGGAACGACAGCCATACGGGATGGGGCTTTTTTGGCCGGGAACACCGTCAGGGGCCGCAGGCGATGGGAGGAACTTGGTATAACTTTCCCGGTGGTCCGGCAATTCACCAGCCGACAATCGGCGGCGAAGGATATGTGGACGACGGAACGAATTGCTCCAATGTGGGCGGTTCTTGGATGTGGATGCGCAGCTCGGATCAAGAACGCACAGTCGCCGCCGCTCTCTTCAACCGCTATTGCATCCGTTGTCATGGCGTGGACGGTCGTGGCGTCTGGGACATTCCAGGCGTGCCGGACTTCACAAATGCCCGCTGGCAGACGGCTCGCTCGGACGACCAGATCGCCCGTATCATCATTGAGGGGCGAGGCGGAGTCATGCCGACGTTTCGGGGAACCTTGACCTTGGAGGAAGCCTGGGCCATGGCCCGTTATCTGCGAACCTTCCCGCCGGGCGCGACGACGCCGAAACCGAGTCTCGGCAAGTCGGAGAAAACGAACCAAGGGCCGGAAATACCCGCACCTACCAAGATGAAATAAGCGCGCCGAAGAACGGGACGACGGCATTCGCTATCGGGTCGTGCCATCGCACGCTCGACGACGGATGCCGTCGTTCTCCATCCATTTTAGTTTTCACACATTCCTATTGTCCTCGTTCGATCGTTCCCACCCGGCTCATCCCGCCGCCTCAACGCTTCGTAATTTCGTCTTGCACGATTCCGGCACTCTCGCTATGTGTCTTTCTCTCATTTATCCCAAGCGAAAACATGCAGAGAACATGGATCAAAGGGGGGTCTGCGCGCTTGGAGGAAATGGCGTAATGATCGACGCGAATGAGGGGGGGAACAGACGTGCGCAGCTTACGCTTCTTATGGCTTTTCGGTTGCCTCGCGGTTGTGGCGACGACCGCCTCGATCCGAGCCGAGGTCAAAGCGGTCCTATCGCCGCCAAACGGACCAACGGCGATGGAGGGAGAGAAATCGTCCGCCACTCTATCTGCCGATGCGTTTCAGACGCAGATGAGAGAACAGCGCGAGCGAATCGACGCGCTCATTAAAGTAGTCGAAACTTTGACGGGACAACTCGAGCGCGTTTTGTCGAACGACTCGACCTCTCCCAGCAAGGCCGACAAAACCGCGAAGCCGGAGGAATCGCCCGCACTACAGCAAAATCGGCGAGTCTTCGCCAAGTTGCGCGAAGAGGAGCAAGAGGCTCAAGCCGCGCAGAAGCCCGAAGAGATGCAAAAGCAATTGGAACTGCAGCGCAAGCAAATCGACGTTTTGAATAAGATGGTTAAATTGTTGGCGGAACAACTCCAAAAACAAGAACCGATCGTAAGCAAATTGCAAACCGATGTCGCCGGTCTGGATGGTCGTTCACTCCAAGGCGCGGCGAGAGATCAACAGTTGGGGTATGCACTGGACAACTTGACCGAACACGTCGATTCCACGCAGCGCTATTGGTCGATGCTCCCGGCTACCTTAAAGGAGTTGGCCGATCCGAGTTATAACAACGAAACGCCGCTCAGCATCTACGGGCAAGTTGTCGAACGCTACCATCAATTCAACGGTCGTTCCGGCGTGTTTGAATCGCCGACGTTCTCGCCGTTCTTCCTGCTGACGCTGAACCAGAGAATCTTTCTGGAAGCCAACCTGGATATTAACAACCTCGGAGTGGGTGTTCCGTGGGCGCAGATGGATTTTATCCTCAACGACAAAATGACGGCGGTGGTCGGTCGCTATTTACTCCCCATCGGTTTCTACAACGAACGCTTAAACTTCGAGTGGGGCAACAAAATGTACGATTCGCCCTTGATGTTCCGCCAAGTGTCGCCATTGGCATCCACGGACGGTGTCCAGTTGCGCGGCTCCAGCTATCTTTTCTCCACGCCGATTAAATTGGAATACTCTCTTTACGGCGGCAACGGCATGCAGTTGGCGGGGCCTCCCTCAACGCTTGCCGATCTCGTCGATCTCAACGTATTAGCGGGTTCCGATGAAGTACACGCCAAGGCGATGGGCGGACGTTTGGGCGTGTGGCTGCCGAAATGGGGCGTCAACGCCGGCGTTTCCGGGTATTACGACCACAATTATTCGTTGAGTTCGCCCAATTTGAACCTCGGCATCGTCTCGGTGGATGCCAGCTATCATCGCGGCAATCTCGACGCGCGCTTTGAAGGTGCGGCCATGAATCAACAGGCCGCCGCCGTCATCGGCAACGACATCAAACGCGCTGGTCTGTACGCTCAGTTGGCCTATCGCCGCTACGATCTTCCCAACGGGTTTTTCCAGAAACTTGAGTTCGTGGCGCGTTATAGTTTGGAACGATTCCAAGGCATCGACCCGACGCAATTAGATTTCACCTCGTTCCAAAACAGCACCTACGTCCCGGTGGACCGCAATCAATACGCCTTTAGCATCAATTACTATTTTTACCCATCGGGCATCGTCAAGTTCGGTTATGAGATCAATCAAGAGCTGCATGGAGTCAATTTGAACGATAACGTCTTTTTCTCACAAGTGGTGTGGGCGTTTTAACGCGGATGCTCGTTGGTTCGAGGCTATCCTCCACGGCGGAGGATTGAAGGAAGAGGAGATCGAATGATGTTTCGGCTTGCTCCACGGCGTCTCGCGGCGGCGGTCCTCATGCTCGTCACTCTGACGGCCCTCGGTTGCTACAACACCTTTCCCGATTTTTCGGAAGCAGCGCGAGGACCGACACCCCTGCGCGGTCCTTCTCCCAAGCGCGTTGCGGAGGCCGACACCTTCGAGAACTCGGTTACAGGAGGAGAGGTGTATTCCATGTATTGCTCCCAGTGTCACAACTACCGTCCGCTGTCGGAACGATCGTTCGCCAATTTCAAGAACGTGGCACAACACATGCGCGTTCGCGCCAATATGACGGGGAAAGAATACGCCAAACTGGTTGAGTTTCTGCATCAGTGGCACGATATTCCGCCGCCCACGCCGCCCGTGTCGCCCTCGCCCAAACGTACCATTTTCTCGCAACCGATCAACGAATTGCGCGATCAGAAGTCGCCGCCCACGGCGTTGGGCAATCCGGGGCTGCCGCCTCAGGCGCAAAACAGCCCAGCCGAGGACGAGGCACAACAACCCACTCTTCTCCCGACGGGTGCGACCGTGCCGTCGACACAGGGCGATGCCCCGCCCGCCGACGATTCAAAAAACAATCTGTCTCAGGCGGCGAACCTCTATCGCCAGCGCTGTCAGTGTTGTCACGACGCCAACGGAGCGGGGTTGGCGTTTCGCTCCACCATGCCCACGCTTCCCAATTTTACCAACTCAACCTGGCAATCGGGACGATCGGACGAACAGTTGTTCGCCGGAATCTGGAACGGAAAGGGTGCCCTTATGCCGGGAAGCAGTGGACAGATCGACGAATCGCAGGCGCGTGCGCTCGTCGCCTATGTACGCTCTCTGAGCGTGGAGAATTGATAAGAGACTCCTCGTTCCCACGCGGGAGCGTGGGGACGAGAAGCCGTTATTTCCTGGGTGGAGTAACGGTTTTCAATTCTTTGTTCAATTCGTCCCACTGTGCCTGGAGAGTGTTGAATCGTTTCTCGAAATCGCCGGTGCCCTCGGTGGCCGGAGCGCTGCCTTTGGGGCCGAACGAGCGAACGTAGGCGGCGAGGTCGCGTGCCTGCGCCTCCGTGACGCGACCACTATTGGCCGGCATCAACGTGCCTTTGCCGTTCAGAATGCTGACCTGCAATTGGGCGTCGGTGTGGCTTCGTTGGAAGGCGGGGTCGGTGAAGTTCGGAATGGGAGGCAGGCTGGCACGCATGGCGTTCCCCGTCCCATCCGGCCCGTGGCACACGATGCAGAATTGACGGAAGATATTCGAGCCGACGCGGATGCGGGCCGCGGTGTCGCCGGGCATGGCCACCAAGGGAGGTTGCTTCACGTCGGCGAGTGGAAGTCCCGAATTGGCCAAGCCGGCGATGCCGGACTCGCCTTTGTCCGGTGGAGGCGGGCCGAAATACTTGGGGGGAGCTACCGGTATGACTTGTTTGCCGCCCTCGAATTTGCGGATCAGGGCGACCATATCGTGGACGTTTACCGAACCCAGTTTGTCCTTCATCGAGAGCATAAACTTGCCTTTGCCCTCCAAGATGGAATGGCTCAAATCGGAGTCTTTGCGAGACTTTTGCCATTTTTCGGAGGTGAAATCGGGCAGTTCAGGCATAGACTTGCGAATGAAGGCGTTGCCCTTGCCGGAATTGTCGTGGCAGGTGAAACAAAAGGTCTGGAATATGTCTACCGCTGACAAATGTGCGGAGATCGGTTGCGGCGCGGAGGATGCGGGTTTGCCGAGGGCGAAGGACCGGACGTAGACCGCCAGTTCGAGAATCTGATCGCGCGTCAATTTATATCGGAACGACGGCATCAGCGGCATCGAACCGTAGTCGATTTGATTGACGATGGCCACGTCCGTCTGCGACATTTGCCAGGCCAAATTGGTGAAATCCGGAATCAGCGGCAGCGCCTTGCGAACCATGTTGCCAGTCCCATCGCCGCCGTGACAGGCGCTACAGTTCTCCTGAAACAGAGCGGTTGCCTTTGTCAGACCTGGCGAAGGCATAAGGGTGGGACGAGATGACGGCGCGTCTCTTTTCTGAAGGTTGCGAACGTGCAGAACGGCACACCATCGGTCGTCTACCGAGAGTTGACCGGCGTAGGAAGCCATATTTCCTTGTCCGTAGGTCAAAACGTGGAACATATGGCCGTCTTTGATCTGCCGGGCGCGGTCGGCCAATAGCGAGGGCGGCGGCGGAAAACCGCGTCGCGTCACCGGACCGTCGCCCAGACCCGTCGCGCCGTGACAAACTTGACAATAGGAGACGAAAACCTTCGCCCCGCGTTCGAGCCGAGCCGTGTCGCTCGCCGCAAACGGATTGTGCAACTCGACGCCGGCGAGGAGGGCGTCGGTCGGCGTCGCCTGATAGTGCAGCGGCATTTGACCGCGCGCCAACGTGTTGGGCGGAGGCGAACGCAGGGTCATGCCGTCCGCGAAGTTCGGATTGGCGGAGAATGCTCGGAAGGCTGGGGAATGAGCCATCTGCGATTCCGGCCAAAACTCGTCGTTGGGCCGCAGCGCGTCCTTTCCGGGCAGCGCATTCAGAGCCAAGACGGTAGCGGCCATCACAATCAGAATCGCGTTTACAAATGCGCGGGTCATGGTTTTGCCTCAACCTCCGGTCGATCTTGTACGAAAACGGCGCGACGCGCGCGCAGCAACTGCCGGATCTGGTCGGCTTCGGCGGACGAGCTTGGCACGCCCATTGCGAGAACGAACCGATCGTCGGTCGCCCCCGTCGTGGGCGTCACCGCGATCTTGCCCGGATAGAGCCGGCATCGAATCAGCCAAGCCGCCACCAAGCCCAAACCTCCGAACAAGACCATGCACTCGAAGGTGACCGGCACGAACGACGGCAACGAGTTCCAGGGCTGGCCGCCGACATTGATGGGCCAACTTCGAGCCGACGCCCAAAACTGAAACCACAGCGCCAGAATCACGCCGGCCGCGCCGCAGGTAAAACAGGCCGCCGCCAGACGCGAACGCCGCCAACCGAGCGATTCCTCCAAACCGTGAACGGGATAGGGACAATAAATATCATCTATAGGCCAATTGTGCTTGCGAACGGCGCGGACGGCTTCGACGAGATCGTCCGCCTCCGAAAATACGGCGATAACAGCTTTCGCGCTCGTCTCCGAAGCCGATGACGGCTCCTCTTTGCTCTTGCTTTGGTGCCGATGTTCCAGGACGCCCTTGACCTCGGAAATGGCGATCATCGGCAGAAAGCGACAGAAGATCAGAAAGCAAGTGAAGAACAAACCGAAGCTGCCCAGCAGCGTGGCAAGTTCGATGGAGGTCGGCGTGTAGCTGCTCCAACTCGACGGCAGAAAGTTACGCTCCAACGAGGCAACGATGATAATGAATCGCTCGAACCACATGCCGACGTTAACCAAGACGGCGATGGTAAAGACCGCCGGCAAAAAAGCGCGAACGCGGGGCATCCAAAAGAGCTGAGGCAAAAGCACGTTGCAGACTACCATGATGCCATAGCCCCAACCCAAGGGACCGAAGGCGCGATTGAGGAAGGTGAACGACTCGTAGCGATTGCCCATGTAGAGCGCGGAGAAGAACTCGATGGCATAGGCCAAGCCCACCAGACAGCTGGTAGTCAGGATAACCTTGGTCATGGCCTCGATATGGCGTTGGGTGATGTAATCTTCCATGCCCATGACTTTGCGGGCAATCAGCATGAGCGTCAACACCATGGACATGCCGGAGAAGATAGCTCCCGCCACGAAATAGGGGGGGAAGATGGTCGTGTGCCAGCCGGGCAGTCGTCCGCCGGCGAAATCGGTGCTTACCACGGAATGTACCGAGACGACCAGAGGCGTGGCCAATCCGGCCAGGAGCATGTACACGATCTCGTAGCGCCGCCAGGTGCGAAATCCGCCGCTCCATCCGAGGCTGAAGAAACTCACCAGGCCGCGATACCAACCGGGACGGAGACGATCGCGCAGCGCGGCCAAATCGGGAATCAAGCCGATGTACCAGAAGACGAGCGAGATCGTGAAATAGGTGGAGATGGCGAAGAAATCCCAATCGAGCGGAGAGCGGAAATTGACCCAGAGCGGTCCGCGCCAATTAGGATAGGGAAAGATCCAATAGAACAGCCAAGGTCGCCCCATGTGGATAATGGGGAACAGTCCGGCGCAGGTGACGGCGAACAGTGTCATCGCTTCGGCGGAGCGATTGACCGAGGTGCGCCACTTCTGACGGAACAGGAACAAGATCGCCGAGATGAACGTACCGGCGTGGCCGATGCCGATCCAAAAGACGAAGTTGGTAATATCGAACGCCCAACCGACGCTGCGGTTGAGCCCCCAGGTTCCGATGCCGGTGGCGATTTGATACGTCACCGCGGCCCCTCCCAACAGCAATAGGGCGAACGAAGGCAGAAACGCGAACCACCACAGGCTCGTGGCGCGTCGTTCCAGCGGGGCGCAGATGTCGGCCGTCACCTGCCCGGTGGACTTGTTGCCGCCGATGAGCGGCACATACGGAGGGATCGAGACACTAGCCATGCGAGTTTTCCTCTGCCGCGGTCGGTCGATTGCGCACCAAGCCGAGATAGTTCACGGAGGGCTTGACGTTCAGCTCCTCCAACACGCGGTATGCGCGCGAACCGGCTGCTAACTTGGAAACACGACTTTTCGGATCGTTGAGATCGCCGAAGACAATCGCTTGGGCGGGACACGATTGTTGGCAAGCCGTTCGGATGTCACCGTCTCGGAGCGCGCGTTCCTCTCGACCGGCTTCGATCTTGGCTTCTTGGATGCGCTGCACGCAGAAGCTGCATTTCTCCATGACGCCGCGCGAGCGCACGGTGACATCGGGATTGAGTACGAGATTGTGCATGGTATCGTCGTGCGCGTAATCGAACCAATTGAATCGGCGAACCAAATAGGGACAGTTGTTGGCGCAATAGCGCGTACCGACGCAACGGTTGTAGACTTGCTGATTGAGTCCTTCCTCACTGTGGACGGTGGCCAGCACCGGACAGACGACCTCGCAAGGCGCGTTGCCGCAGTGCTGGCACAACATCGGTTGATGGGCCACGTCCACGCCATCCGGTCTCTCGGTGTAGTAGCGGTCGATGCGCAGCCAGTGCATCTCGCGCTGCCGCCGCACTTCGTCTTTGCCGACCGTGGGGATGTTGTTTTCCGCTTGGCAGGCAACGACGCAGGCCGAGCAGCCGGTGCAGGCGCTGAGATCGATGGCCATTCCCCAGTGCGGCCCCTTCGAGTCATGGTCGCGAGTCCACAAGTCGGCTTTTTCCGCTTCTTCGTGCGCCGCGCCGACATCCCCTCGACGCAGTTTTTCCAGCGTCGTTTCGTGAATAATCGGCCGGCGCTGTTGGCCGGGCAGGGCGAGTCTCGGGGGCACGTCGAGCAGGTTATATTGTTGGGTCAAAGCCAGAGGATGCTGCCGTTGGGTCTTGGTCGCTCGCACTTCTGCGCGGATGCGCTGGAGCGTGTTGCCAGACCACGTCAGCATTTCCGCCGCGTTGCTGCCGACTCTACCGCTGTATCCTAGTGTCGGTTTCGCTTCCAGCCATTGCGGCCCGATGCCGGCGAAACGCGCGCTCAACGGGCTGCCGTAACCGAGGGCCACGGCGACGATGCCATCGTGTTGTCCGGGCTGAACCAAGACCGGCAGATCCAGGACGGCCGAGCCGCCGTCGAGATGTACGACATCGCCGGTGTTCGCACCCAAACGTTTTGCCGCCTCCGGAGACAAACAGGCATAGTTGTCCCAGGTCACTTTGCTGATGGGATCGGGCAGTTCTTGGAGCCAAGGGTTGTAAGCGTGGCTGGCGTCCGGCATCCCCACTTTGGAATAGATCACCAGCGTGAGGCTACCCTCCTTGGGTGGCGTCCTTGGCGGCAAAAGTCGCACTTTAGAGACATCGAAGGATTTCATCTTGCTCGGAGGCGTTGTCACCTGGGCGAAGCCATCGAGGAGAGTGCGATCCCAGAACGCCTGGAACGAAGGTTTGGGCAGTTTGTCGGCGCGCGGATAAATCTCTTTCTCCCAGTGCGCGCGCAGCAAATCGTAATCGCTTTGCGGTTGGTTCATCCAGGCGGCCAGACTTTCCGGCAGGGAGCGCGGTTCGCCGCGCGGCGCGATCGTAGGCTGCACCAGAGACACGATCCCGGCCACCGCTTCGGTATCGCTCCACGATTCCAAATAGTGCGGCGTCGGACAAACGTAATGCGCCCGCTGAGACGTCTCGTTCGTGCGTTCGGCAAAGCTCACCACCAGGGGCGCTCGCTTAAGATCCTGGTCCAGTCGTTCGGCGTCGGGGAGATCGTGAATCGGATCGCACTGGTAGAGGAACAGCGCCGCCACCTTTCCGGCGTGTAGTTCTTCCAGCAAGGTGTGCAAAGCGTCGTCGTCGCCCCGTCGCTGATACGAAGGCCGCTCCACTTCCACCGTCGCGCCGTAGCTGCCCAGCAAGTGATTGAGGAAGTTGCAGGCAACTTGCACGTCCACGTCCTGGCTGTCGCAGAGAATCAGACTGCGTCCGCGATCGCTCCACAAACGCTCGGCCAGGCGATCCAGGATACCTGCGTGAAGAGGTGGCTCCGAAATCGCGCCTTCCGGCGCGGCGACACCGGCTTTCTTGGCCAACCGCGTCACCAAGTGATTCAGAATCGTACCGACTTCACTCGGAGCGATCGCAAAGCGTTCGTCGGCCTTGCTGCCGGTAAGCGACAATCGAGACTCGAAATGAACGTGATAGGACAAATGCGGCTCGGCTCCATCGAGGTTTCGGCCGGATCGATACGCCGCCGTAAATTCCACAGGGGAAATCCACGTTCCAAGAAAGTCCGCGTCGAAACTAACGAGGGTCTGGGCTTTGTCGAGCCGATAGTGTGGCAGGAGGCGAACGCCGTGCGTGACGGCATGGGCCGCAAGGATGGCCGAATACGATGACGGATCGTAAACGATGTGCCGAGCATCGGCGAACGTGCCGAGAAACCGTTGGAGGAGCGCGCTCCCGGTGGGACCGAGTAGGGAGCCGCTCAGGAAGCGCACCGCACCGCCACTTTTGCGAATGTCTTCGAGACGAGCGCGGACGGCCAAATCGACTTGGAGCCATTCGGTATCGCTCCCCCGTTGCCGCGGATGCTCCAAACGCTGCCCGTCATACAGGCCCAAGAGAGATGCCTGCCCCGCAGCGCACAGACCTCCGCGCGAAAGGGGATGTTCCGGATTGCCTTCGAGCTTGATGGGCCGACCGTCGCGCGTCGTCGCCAACAATCCGCAGCCGGCACTACAACCGCCGCACGTCGAGGCGTAGGAATACGAACGTCCCGGAATGAGATCGCCGGGTTGATTGACGTAGGCAAGGGCATGTTGAACGGGAGCGCGTTGGCATCCGGTCAACGTCGCGCCCAGCGCGAACCCCGCCAGCCGCAAGAAGTCGCGCCGACTTGGAGACGACTCAGGCGATTCGTCTCCTACGAGGGGAAGCGCGAGACTTCCCTGCCGCGAACCTTCCATTTTCTCTTGCGAAGCCATCCACTTCCTCTCGATCCCTGATGCTAAGTTTGTAGGGCGGGTCGAGCGAAACGTAACCCAACCTGCCGTTTCTTCACCCGCTCCCTCACGGTCGCGGCTCTGAAATCACCTTCGTGGGGCAAACTCTCAATAATGGCAAGCGGCGCAGTCGGTAGACGGCTTAACTTGCTTCCCGTCCACGCCTGCGATGCCCTTTTCCCGATGGCAATTGACGCACCATCCCATCGACAGATCTTGCACCTGCCGCACACGCTCCATGGTTTGCACGGGACCGTGGCATTCTTGACACTCGACGCCGGCATGTACATGGGGTCGATGATCGAAACACGAGAAATCGGGCAAATTATGCACTTTCACCCAAGGAATGGGACGGAGTTTCTTGGCGGGGTCCGATTGCATTTTGTCGTCCAAACCCAACGAATCGTACAGTTTGACGAGTTCGGGAGAAACTACGGGCTGCGGCGGTCGTCCCGCTTGGCGCGCTTGCTGGACTTCTTGCAGCATGGCATCGGGCGACGCCGTCACGAGACGATGGCAGTTCATGCACAGACTGGAGGCCGGAATACCCGCATGGCGACTTCGATCCGCGCCGGAGTGGCAATAGATGCAGGCGATCTGCAAATCGCCGGCGTGCAAGCGATGCGAGAAGGTGATGGGTTGAACCGGTTCGTATCCCTGCTGATTGCCCGGTAGAGAGTAATTCCGAAACCGAACACCGAGAACAACCGAAGCGGAAACGAGAACGAGTAACAGAACGACGGTCAGCAGACGGCTGCTCAACATGGAATCCTCGATTGTGCCTTCCATCGGTAGCAGAGCAACGCGCCTCTGTCTCCGCGCGATGAAACGGGGTAGCTCCCTAGCAAACGGAATGCCGCACCACTCTTTTGCTTCGAGGCAGCGGAAGCAGAGACGTCGAACGCTGCATTATCTCCCGTTGTACACCCCTTCGTACTCGATGACTAGGACACGGTTCGTAATAACTTTCCGAATTCTGAGTTGGTAACTATCTCCTCGTTCCCGCGAAGGAGCTTGGGAACGTGAGACGAGAGAGAGCATGGGGCGTCTCGCTCTGCACCGACCCATCCTACCGAACTCCTCATGCGGGAAGTTATATCGAACCAGATCCCTACGCGCCGAGTGGGAATACGAACTGTTCGATCCGAAATGGCACAGACCTGTGCGGTTCGCGACCAATTTCAGGCAGTCGCAACCGTTTGACAATTTCGAGCCTCGCATGTTCCCAAACCCGCACGGTAACCCATTCTTGCGCTCGGAAATACAGACAAATTGGATGACAATATCTTGGCACGCTAATTGCCCCACTTCTCGCCGCGTATCGAATGGACGAGAAGCGTGTTGACCGAGGGACAATCGATGAAACGGATAATGAAGACAGTAATAATTGGTTCTGGGATCTTAGCGTTCTCCATCGGCTGTTCGCCGTCGTCACCTCCTCAAGCCAAGGAGGATCCGGCGAAGGCGAAGCCGGCCCTTGATGCCCACGCCGAGGCGGACAAAATCTTTCTGAGCCGCTGCGCAAGTTGCCATGGACTCGATGGCCGCGGCGACGGTCCGGGGGCGGCCAATCTCAATCCCAAGCCACGCAACTATCACGACAAAACCTGGCAGAAGACCATCACCGACGAACAGATCGAGAAAACGATCGTTTACGGAGGCGCTGCCGTGGGTAAGAGTCCGAGCATGGCCGCCAACCCCGACCTTTCCACGAAGCCGGAAGTCGTCGCCGCCTTGCGCGAGTATATCCGCAAGCTAGGTAAAGAATGAGGCCCCGTGTCAACCGTCTTCGCCTTGGAGGAGATTTGTCATGATCGAGCGAACGAAAATGCGAACGGCCGTTCATTTCGTGTTGTTCCTACTCTTGGGCGCGACGTTGCCGGGTTGCGGCGGTTGCTCCGGCTCTCCAGCGCCCTCTGCCGATTCGCTGGCGGGATTAATGCGCGAGCGAGGTTTATCGGACGACGACGTGATCGCGGCCCTAAAAACCTATACGCCGACGGGTAAGCAAGACACGCACTACTTGATGGCCTCCGGAGGCCACAGCGGACAGCTCATCGTCATCGGCGTTCCCAGTATGCGCATTCTCAAGTATGTCGGCGTGTTCACGCCGGAGCCGTGGCAGGGTTACGGCTTCGACGACGACACCGCTAAACTACTCCGCGACGGCTCGCCGCCGGAGAAGCTGCTGACGTGGGGAGACGTGCATCATCCGGCCCTCAGCGAAACTAAGGGCGACTACGATGGCGAGTTCGTGTTCGTCAACGACAAGGCCAATGCCCGCATCGCCGTCATCAGTCTCAAGGACTTCAACACCGTGCAAATCGTGCGCAGCGGAATCTTGCGCTCCGATCACGGCGGCACCTTTGCGACACCCGATACCGACTACGTTGTCGAATCGGGACAATACCCCGTGCCGCTCGACAATGGCTATGCGCCCCTCAATCCGGCCAACTACAACGAGACATATCGCGGGGCGGCGATCTTTTGGAAGTTCAACCGCGAACGCGGCCGGATCGTACCGGAGGAATCGTTCGCTATCGAGTTGCCTCCATACATGCAAGACATAGCCGATGCCGGGAAATTCGCCAGCGACGGTTGGTTTTTCCTGAACTCCTTCAACACGGAACGCGCCATTGGTGGCGATAGCGAGGGCAGGCCGCCGTTGGAATCGGGTGCCTCGCAGAATGATATGGACTATCTACACGTCATCGACTGGCGCAAGGCGGAACAGGTAGCCAAGCAGGGCCAAACGCAAACGATCCGCGGAATGCGCTTGATTCCCTTGAAGACGGCCATCGCGGAAGGGCTGTTGTATTTTATCCCCGAACCGAAAAGCCCGCACGGCGTGGACGTGACGCCGGACGGCAAGGACATTTGCGTCTCCGGTAAATTGGACACGCACGTCACCGTCTACAGTTTCGAGAAGATTAAGCAACGGATCGAGTCCAAGCAGTTCGAGGGCAACGATCCGTATGGCGTGCCGATCCTGTCGTTCAAGGACACAATCCGCGGTCAAGTCCAAGTCGGTCTGGGGCCGCTGCACACGCAGTTCGACGGCGCGGGCCACGCTTACACCTCGCTTTTCATCGAGTCCAAAGTGGCGCGCTGGTCGCTGCAAGATCTGAAAGCGCTCGACAGCATTCCCGTGCATTACAATGTCGGCCATATCTGCGTGGCCGGCGGCGACACGGCCCATCCGGACGGCCGCTATCTCGTCTCCATGAATAAATGGTCGATCGACCGCTTCGCTCCGGTCGGCCCGCTGCTGCCGCAGAACTTCCAATTGATCGATGTCACCGGCGACAAGATGCGGTTGCTCTACGACATGCCGATCGGTCTGGGGGAACCGCACTACGCGCAGATGATCTCCGCCGACAAGATCAAGCCGCTGGAGTTTTACAGTCCGGTCGGCATCAATCAAGTGACGCATCGGGCGGACCCCAACGCCACGACCGACGAGAAAAAGGCGCGCGTGGAACGGCACGGCGACGCGGTGGACGTGTACATGACGGCCATCCGGAGCCACTTCACCCCCGACACGATCCGCGTCAAGCAAGGCGACACGGTCCACGTTCACCTAACGAGCCTGGAACAGACCCGCGATGCCACGCACGGCTTCGCCCTCAACCATTACAACGTCAACCTCAGTCTGGAGCCGGGAAAGACGGTCAACGTCACGTTCGTCGCCGACAAGGCGGGAGTCTTCCCGATCTATTGCAGCGAGTTCTGTTCGGCACTGCATCTGGAAATGGCCGGTTATCTGCTTGTGGAGCCGCGAGCGAAGTGAAGGAGCAAGGCGGCGTCCACAAACAACTTCCGAGGTTAGTCGCGATGCGCAGCGGAGCGAGAGACCGTCGCACTTTGCTGCGAGTCGCGGCTAACCGAAACGAGTGTTCAGACGTGCCCCAACCACAGAGGCACAGAGAAAATAGACACCCGTCTAAGGTGCATTTAAGGAGCAAGCGATGCGCTGGGGCTTTTTCTATGGCGTATGTGTTTTCTGCATTTTTCTTCTGTGCGTTCTCCGTGCCTCTGTGTTTGATCGAAACTCGGCTCCCTCTCCTTCCCTCGCTCCGCTCCCCGTGCCCGAGAAGCCGTCGGGAGGGAGGACGATTGTCGCCGGTGCCGAATTACAACTCATTGTGGATAATACCGATCGGGATACAGTTTTTTGCTTATCTCCGGGCGTCTATACGGGGCCATTAGCGATCCACCGCCCCGTGACGATTTGGGGGCCTCGTGAGGCCGTCATTCGTTCCAACGGCGAAGGCCATACCATCGACGTGCAGGCCAGCGGAACGCGCTTACTCGGTTTTACAGTGGATGGAAGCGGCGATCGGCCCGACCGCATGGATGCCGCCGTCCACATTCAAGGCGACGATGTGACCGTGCGCGGCTTGCGCATTGTCCGCTCCTATTTCGGTCTGGTGGGCGAAAAGTCGAGGCGCATGACTTTGGCGGGCAACGAAATCCTCGGCGATCCGTCCGTGGCCATCGGACTCCGCGGCGACGCCGTTCGCCTCTGGGAAACGCGCGATTCACTGGTGGCGGACAACCGCATCACGGACAGCAGAGACGTTCTGATCTGGTACGCGCCGGACAATCGAATCGTCAACAACGATGTCTGCCGCGGCCGCTATGGCACGCACTTCATGTACTGCGATGGCGGCGCGGTCGAAGGCAACCGCTACCGCGACAACACCGTCGGCGTCTTCGTGATGTATTCCCGCAACGTCCAGGTGCGCGGCAATCTGAACGCGGGTGCCGGTTCGGCTGGCGGCATGGGTCTGGGCGTCAAGGAATCCGGCAATCTGACGGTCGAAAACAATCGCTTCGTCCAGGATCACGTTGGGTTGTATTTGGACAATTCGCCGTTCCGCAGCGACGACAACAATCGCGTGCAAGGCAATCTATTCGCCCTTTGTCAGACCGGCGTTGTCTTCCATTCTAGCCCCGTGCGCAATCGTTTCGTCGAAAACTCGTTTCGCGCGAACGGGGACCAAGTGCGCGTCGAAGGGCGCGGCAACGCTCTGGCATCGACCTGGAGCGACAACGCCTTCGACGATTATCAGGGTTACGACTTGGACGGCGACGGTTACGGCGATGTACCTTATGAATCGCGCAGTCTCTCCAGGCGCTTGATCGGTCGAACGCCGGAATTAGCCTTCTTTTCTGGCACGCCAGCGTTGGGATTGCTGGAGGCCGTCGGGCATATTTTTCCCCTCTTTCAGCCGGAACCGATGTTCGTCGATCCGCGTCCCCGGATGAAGAGGAACGGTCTTTGAGAAAGGTCGATCGTGGACATTACGCTGCGAAACGTGGTGAAGATCTTCGGGAGCATCAAAGTTCTGGACGGCGTTTCCCTGTCCGTTCCCTCGGGGCGGAAAACGGCGCTCATCGGACCCAACGGATCGGGAAAATCGACTTTGACGCGCATCCTTATGGGCATGTTGGCTTGTGAGGGGGAAGTGCTGCTCGATGGTTTGTCGCCGTTCGCGCGGCGCGAGCGGCTAGCGCGGCGCATGGCTTACGTTCCTCAGAGTCCGCCGCAATTATCGGCCTCGGTAGCGGACGTGGTCCGCGCCGTGGCCCGCATCCGCGACCTGGAGGAGCGACGCATCGCCGTCATCGCCGCCCAATTCGATCTGGATCTCGGCGCTTTGGCCGGTCGGCCCATCCGCGCTTTGTCTGCCGGCATGAAGCAGAAATTACTGATTGCTCTGGCCCTCTCGAGCCGAGCCGATCTGCTCATTCTCGACGAACCGACCGCTAGCCTCGACGTGTCGGCACGGGCGCGCTTCTTTTCGCTGTTCGCCGAGATGTCCGGCACGGCGACGCTGCTGCTGTGTTCGCATCGGCTAGAAGAGATTCAACATCTGGTCGAACATGTAGTCGCGCTCGACGGTGGGCGAGTGATTTTCGATGGCCCGGTCGAGACGTTTCTTCAGACGCGGGCCGTCTCGCTGATGGAAGTCGTAACGACGCGGAACTCTCATGCCGATTGGCTGCGCGCCCACGGTTTTCGCCCGGCATTCGGGTCATCGTGGGTGCGCTCCGTGGCACGAGCGGAGAAAATGGCGCTGCTCAACGAAATCGTGGCGCAGTTCGACGGCGATCTCGACAACGTGGTGATCCGCGATGTCGAAACGCTTTCGGACAAGGCTTGGGAGGCACGCTCATGCGCGGATGGGTGAGGTTCTGTTTGGCCGCGCTGCTCGTGCTGGCCGCGGCGTCGGCGGTCGGTGTGTTGGTGTTGCGTGCGCAGGCGCTGCCCAACGACGTTTGCCCCGTCGTTTGGGACAAGGAAACCTGCGGCGAGTGCGGCATGGCCGTCAGCGAGCCGCGCTTCGCCGCACAGCTTCAGACGCGCCACGGACAAGTAATCAATTTCGACGATCCCGGTTGTCTTTTTATCTACCTTCTTCGCCGCGATCCGCCGGTTCACGCCGTCTACTTTCATCCGCAGGACGGCGAGGGTTGGCTGGACGTCGAACGGGTTGGATTCGCGGCAACCCATACCTCGCCAATGGGTTACGGCCTGATGGCTGTGCCGCGCGGCACGCCGGGTTCGCTTTCGTTCGCGGAAGCGCTCGAGAAAATGCGACGGCGCGAACGCGGGGAGGAATGAAAGTGGGCGGATTCAAGCGAATGGCTGCGGTGGCACGCCTCGATTTGGTCGAGGTATTTCAATCGCGCTGGCTCGTATTTCACAGCGTTCTGTACGCGCTGTTGGCGGCGCTGTTTCTGTTTGCCGGTCTACGCGAATCGAGCGTGCTGGGCTACACCGGCATGAGTCGTTTGCTGTTGTCGCTGTGCCATGCGTTGATCTTGGTGCTGCCCCTCCTGGCCCTAACGGCGAGTGGACTGGTCGTGAATCGCCATCGAGAGGACGGCACGCTAGAACTGCTTTTCAGTCTCCCCGTCAGTCGCGGCGAATACTTCGTTGCCGTCTCGGCGGTGCGCTATCTCGTGCTGCTGGTACCGCTGCTGGTACTGATGCCGTTGCTGGGGTTAGCGGATCGCCTGCTATTCGGCCACGTTGTTCCTTGGGTATTCATCGGTCGAAGTCTGACCATCAGTGCTACTTTGTTGTGGAGTTTCGCCGGCCTGGGCCTAGCCATTTCTACATTCGTGCGCAATCGCACCAAGGCACTGATGTACTTGCTAATCACCTGGATCGTCTGCGTGGGTGGACTCGATTTCGCCCTGATGGGACTGATGCTCCAGTGGAGGCTCAATGCCGAGACGGTGTTCGTCCTGTCCGGTCTCAATCCGGTGCAAAGTTCGCGTCTGGCGCTACTGTCTTCCGCCGAGCCGAGCTTGGCCATCCTCGGCCCGGTCGGCTTCTATCTCGCCAACCGCGTTGGCCATTCTTGGTTGTTTTTGTTGGGCACGCTTCAGCCGGCACTGATCGGCTGGGCATCTTGGTATGTCGCATGGAGACATTTTCGGCGCGGCGACCTGGTGTGATCGCCGAGCCGCTGCTTAATGAAGGGAGAATTATCATGGCGTCGTTCGGTCAACGCTTCACCGCTTGTCTGGATCGGCCGGTCGGCGGTTGGTCGCGTCTATTCCTCGTTTTTTTCGCCGGGGTTCTGCTGCTCGGCTTTACCGCTCCGTTGTGGCGCATCGCCATGGAAGCGCCGCAGTATCCCGAGGGTCTGCACCTCGACATCTTTCTGTACAAGCTGGAGGGCGGGCATCAAGGCCACGACATCGCCGAAATCAACGAACTGAACCATTACATCGGCATGAGAAACATCGACCGCCATCAACTGATGGACCTGGACTGGATGCCGTTCGCCTTTGGCGTGTTGTTCCTCATCCAATTGCGCTCCGCGGTGTTGGGTAACGGTCGTTCGCTGATCGATGTGAGCTTTCTGAGCCTGTTCGTCTGTCTGTTCGCCTTGGGGCGTTTCGTTTACAAGTTGTACGCCTTCGGCCACTTTCTCGATCCGCACGCCGCCATTCACATGGACCCGTTCATGCCGGTCATACTGGGGACGAAACAGATCGCCAATTTTACCACACACTCGTTTCCTCGCTGGGGCAGTGCGTACGTCGCCGCAAACGTACTCTGCTCGATCGCCGTCACTATCCGTCACTTCTGGCCCGTACTCTTCGACCGTTGCTCCACCGTAGCAAACCCCCAGAGGTCGCCCACCGAAGAACGATTCAGAGGGTTATCCGACGACGAAGTTGCGCGAGCGTTGCCTTCGGAAGCGATGGAGGCGTTGCGAAGCCGACGCGAAGGTAAAGTCGCGTCTCCGAAACCGACGTGAGAGATGATGCAAGGTTTGGGTTGACTGGTTTTCAATGTTCGGCAAAAATCAGAGAGTAGGCGGATCCTAGCCGAGGCGAGGGTTTCACGTCCCAAAGCCGGTGGACGCAATCGCATTCGGGGTAACGCCGACACAACAGGACGCGACCATCTGTTGGCGCGGGGCCGAAGCGATGGCTTCACCTTCCCCCGCGCCGGCTTGGCAAAGGAATTGAGGTAAACGATGCAGGTGATGTGGACTCGTTGGCTCGGAGCTTGTCTCGCTTTGGCGATGCTGGCTCTTCCCCTCCGTGCCGAACAACCCAAGGCCGAGACGGACAAACCCTCTCAGCCGTATGTCGTGATGGTCGGCATCAGCAACTACGCCGACAAACAAATCAAATCGAGACCCCACGCCGAGGAAGATGCCAAGGCGTTGTTCGATCTGTTCGCGGACAAGAAATATGTCGGCGTCGATGCCGATCATCGACGCCTTCTGCTGGGCGACGCCGCCAAGACGCCCGGCAGTGAAGCCGCCACGCACGAGAATATCCTCAAAGCCTTGCGCTGGATTGCCGACAAGGCACAACCCGACGATCTCGTCGTGTTCGGATTCTTCGGCGAAGGCGGGCCTTTAGGCGATAGCGGCTCGCATCGCTGCTATTTCGCCTCGGATTCGACCTTCGAGGGGCGCAACAAGAATGCCGTTGCCACAACGGAGATCTCCGAGAGCCTGAAGAAACTCAAGAGCCAGCGCTTCTGCGTGCTTCTCGATGTCGATTTCAAAGGTTTTACCACCACCGACAAGAAAGTAGCCGAGCCGACGCTGGGCAATAATCCGTACCAAGAGTTTCTCGGTTCCGACGAACGGGACGAGGAAGCCAGCAAGCCCGGCCGCGCTGTGTTCCTGGCGGGCAACGGCTTGATTCGCTCCCTCGATCTCAAAAAACATGGCGTTTTTGCCGACGCGCTGTTGAAAGGTCTGAAGGGCGAAGCCGACAAGGACGGTTACGAGCCGGACGGCTTGGTCACCGTCGATGAGTTGACCGAGTATCTCGATAAGGAAATGAAGGAACTGATTCGCACCAACGCCAAGACCAAGGAAGAGCGCGATCAATATTTCGTGGCGCTGGGTGGGCGCGGCAGCCATTACATCCTCGTAAAGAATCCGGCCGTCACCGGCAGGGTGCGAGAGCAACAAAAGAAGTTTGCCGGGCTGGTGAAAGAGGACAAGGTTCCCAAGCAGTACGCCGACGAGGGTAAAGCGCTTCTGGAACGCATGCCGCGTCTGGAGGCGCAGCGCAAGCTGCGCAAGAACTACCAAGCGCTCATTAACGACAAAATCGACCTTAAAAAGTTTCTTGCCGAACGCGAAACCATTCTCGAAAGCACCAAGCTCGATCGCAGCGCAGCCGTCAGCTTCGCCAAGACGGTCATGAGCGCCATCCGCGAGGTCACGCGCTACTACGTCAAGAAGCTCAATCCCAACGACATGGTGGTTTGGGCCATTAAGGGACTCTATCGACAGGTGGACGAAAAACTGCCCGCCAAGATCGAGGCGCAGCTCAAGGGTGTGCCCGAGATGAAGCCCGAAGAGTTGGTCGAGTTGTTGACCGAGGCTCGTTTGGCGTTGGGCAAGCGCGAAGATCTCGACAAGAACAAAGACATCGATTTCACGCTCAAACGCATGCTCTACAAGCATACCGATCCGTACACGACGTACATCGACCCCGAAGAGAAGGCAAAGCTGGAAAAGGATATTCGCGGCCGCTTTCCCGGCGTCGGCATCCAGATCCGCAAAGACACTGCCACCGATCAATTGTTGGTCGTGACGCCGATTAAGGGCAGTCCCGCCTACAAAGCCGGCATTCAGGCGGGCGATCTCATCACCTCCGTGAAGCTGACGGTCGATAAAAAGGGCAACACCTTGGATAAGCCCGAAATCATCCCCACCAAGGGGCTGAAACTCAACGATGCCGTCGACAAAATCACCGGCCCAGCCGGGACGCCGGTGCAGCTGACCGTGTACCGCGAAGGCGAGCCGAAGCCGTTGGTTTTCGATCTCAAACGCGATTACGTCGTGGTCGAATCGGTTCTCGGCTTCAAACGAGACAGCAAGGACGAGTGGGATTACACGATCGATCCCGTCAACAAAATCGGCTACATTCGTCTCACTCAGTTCGCGCGCAACAGCGATAAGGACATCGAAGAGGTGATGCGCAAATTGGTAAAGTCCGGTATCAAAGGGTTCATTCTCGATCTTCGCAACAATCCGGGCGGTCTGCTCGACGTGGCCATCCATATCTCCGACCTGTTCGTCGATGACGGCGTGATCGTGAGTATCCGCGAGCGCGGCACGCCGGAGCAAGAGTTCGGCGGCCATTCGAACGATAGCTTGCTCGACTTCCCGATGGTCTGTCTCATCAACGGCTACAGTGCCAGCGGTAGCGAGATTGTCTCGGCGTGTTTGCAAGATCACGACCGCGCCTATCTGATCGGCGAGCGCAGCTACGGCAAGGGCAGTGTGCAGCACATTCGCGGATTTCGCCCGACCGGAGGCGAGATCAAGTTGACAACAGCCACCTTCTGGAGGCCGAGCAAGAAGAACCTGAACAAAGCCAGCACCTCCGGCAAAGAAGAAGAAGTGTGGGGCGTCACGCCTAACAAAATCATCAAACTGTCGCCGAAGGAGCATGTGGATCTGGAAGAACACCTCCACTCCGCCGAGGTGATCCGACCAAAAGTGAAACCGGGAGAAGCGAAGAAGTTCGAGGACAAACAACTCGACGAAGCGCTTCGATACCTGCGCGGCCAAATCAGCACGGCCAGCCGCGACGGGACAAAGAAGGCCGGATAAGGCAGATGTCGGTTAGCAGCGGAGCGGAGCGCGAGAGATTCTACCCGCGCTCCGCTTCGCGGCTAACCGATATTTCACGTCGTATACTCCGCGTTCAGACGGATGTATTCCGCCGTCAAATCGCACGTCCAGAAGGTGCAGCGGCCCGCACCGAGCGCGAACGACAAGCGCAGACGAACGTGTCGCTCGCGCTTCAAATAGGCTGAGGCCGTGGCGGCCTCGAACGGCTGAGGCGTCCCCCTGTGGTACAAAAGTAAATCGCCCATCCACAGCGAAAGATCCGATTCCTCGAACGGGACGCCGGCGTATCCCGCCGCCGACACGATCCGCCCCCAGTTGGGATCGGCCCCGTGGATGGCGGTCTTCACAAGGGCGCTCTCGGCCACGGTTTTGGCGACGCGATAAGCTTCGCGATCGTCGCGCAATCCCTCGACGTCAATCGTTATCAAGTGCGTAGCTCCTTCGGCATCGGCGGCGATGGCGCGGGCCAACTCGCCGCACACGTCGAGGACCGCCGAATCGAAACGGGCCAAAGCCTCGCCGTGCAGAATCGAGGAGCCGTTGGCTCCGTTGGCCAGTAGAAGAAGCGTGTCGTTCGTACTGGTGTGGCCTTCAACGCTGATGCAATTGAACGTCTTTTCAGCGGCGCGGCGGACTAAGATAGCAAGGTCGTCGGCGGAAACGGCGGCATCGCAACAGACGAAGGCCAACATCGTCGCCATGTTCGGCCCGATCATCGCCGCCCCCTTGGCCACACCTGTCAGGGTCGCCGTTGCCCCGCCGAGTTCGAGTTGCCGAGTCGCCGTCTTGATGCGCGTGTCGGTGGTGAGAATGGCATGGGCCAAGTCGTCGAAGGCAGCGGGCGAATCGTCGAGTTTCTCGACGGCGGCGCGAATACCGTTTTCGATTTGCGGCATGGGTAAATGCCGACCGATGACACCGGTGGAACAGACCAGCATTTGCTCCGCGCGACAGCCGAGAGCCTGAGCCGCTACCGCCGTCATGGTCCGTGCGTCGTCGATTCCCCGCGTGCCGGTGCAGGCGTTGGCATTGCCGGAACAGATAACGACGCCGCGCATGTCGCGGGAGGGCAATCGCTCCTGACTGACGTGAACTGGTGCGGCCCGAACGCGATTCTGCGTGAACGCTCCCGCCGCCGCCGCCTGGACATCGCTGACGATCAGAGCGAGATCGCGGCGCGTCGGATCGGGCCGCAGGCCGCAATGCAGCCCGGCGAAACGAAAACCCCTTGCCAGATGCGGGACGGTCATGGAAGAATCCTCGGTAAAAGATACTGTTATACTAGGAGCCAAGAGCCTGTTCCAGAAGGGTGATTTCAGGGGGGCGAAACGGCTCAAAAGCCGCGCCCTCGCGGTCCCGGCTCCGAAGGAATTACGCTTCCGGGCCAGACTGTAACTCGGAGTGCCGGCAGAATAACTGGAGTAACATCGTGTCCACTCATCCCCTGCTTTCGCGTGCTGCCCAGTACTTCCAAGATTTGCAAGATCGCATCGTTGCCAGCCTGGAGCAACTCGATGGCCGCGCTCGCTTCCGCGAAGATTCATGGCAGCGAGAAGGCGGTGGCGGCGGACGGAGTCGCGTTCTCGCCGACGGAGGCGTATTCGAGAAGGCAGGCGTCAATTTCTCCGAGGTACACGGGCAAATGTCCGAGGAGTTCGCGCCGCAAGTCCCCGGCGAAGGACGTGACTTCACCGCTTGTGGCATCTCGCTGGTACTGCATCCGCGAAGTCCCCTGATCCCGACCGTCCACGCCAATTTCCGCTTTCTCACCAAGGGCGAACGACAATGGTTCGGCGGGGGCGCGGACCTGACGCCGTTCTACCCCTTCCGCGAGGATGTCGTCCATTTCCATAAGGTTTGGCGCGATGTCTGCAAACGCCACGAACCGCTCGTCGACTACGCACACATGAAAAAATGGTGCGACGATTATTTCTACTTGCCCCATCGCAGCGAGGCACGCGGCGTCGGCGGCATCTTCTTCGACTATCTCGAAGGCGACCTCGAGGCAATTTTCCGCTTCGTGAGAGACTGCGGCGATCATTTTCTGGAGGCATATCTACCCATCGCCCAACGACGCAAGAATGAGCCGTACACGGAGCAACAGCGTGCCTTTCAGGAGTATCGCCGCGGACGCTACGTCGAGTTCAATCTGTTGTACGACCGCGGAACCATCTTCGGCTTGAAGACGGGTGGACGTACCGAATCGATCCTCATGTCCTTACCACCGCGAGTCCGCTGGGAATACGACTTTCGACCCGAAAAAGGATCGCGCGAGGAGGAACTCTACGAGGTGTACCTGAAACCCCGCGACTGGGCAGAGGATTAGACGTGCGAAGTCGATCGAACGAAGTACATCGGGTAGAACGAATTGAAGTGAAGACGGTTCGGTCGAACAGCTCGAATGGCAAGGATTAACCGTACAGCACTCATCCCCTTTCTCCATTACACAGGGGCAGAGGACTTGGGGGTGGGAAGGCTTGAATGTTCATTGACAATTTCGATTTGTTGCCTATGAATAGTTTACCCCGCAATCACAGTTGAAGTATAAATAAGGAAGCGGGCCGCGAGGGGCGAATGGTAAGGCTCGATTTCTATGCGAGATTACTGCGGCGCACGCTTGGTAACGCATCCGAAATGCGACCGACATGGTGCCTGAGTTTTTCATCACGGAGAACATCAATGCGTCGATTTACTTCTGCACTCGTCTTCATGCTGGTTCTCCACGACTCTTACCTCTGGTCCCAGGCTCCAGGCGGTTCGACAGTAAAACCCGTGAAGGTGTTCCTGCTCGCCGGTCAATCCAATATGGAGGGACATGGATTCGTGAAGGCGGAAGCACGCCGTAATGGAGGTAAAGGAAGTCTGGAATATCTGACGAAAGATCCGGCCTCGGCCAACAAATATAAACATTTATTGGACAAGGATGGCAAATGGGTGGTCCGCGACGACGTCTGGATTCACTATTTGAATCGCAAGGGAAAACTCGCGGTAGGATACGGAGTAAAAGAGGATCGCATCGGACCGGAACTTGGATTCGGCCATGCGATCGGCGAAGCGTATGAGGAACCCGTTCTCCTGATCAAGCTCGCCTGGGGTGGGAAGAGTCTGGGTCAGGATTTTCGCCCGCCGAGTTCGGGCGGCACCGTGGGGGAGTATTACAAGAAAATCGTCGAGCAAACGAAAGAAGTACTCGGCAATCTCAAGAAGGAGTTTCCCGAGTTCGGCGACCGAGGGTACGAACTGGTGGGATTCGGCTGGCACCAGGGATGGAACGATCGAGTCAACCAAGCCTTTGCCGACGAGTACGAGAAGAACATGGTCAACTTTATCCGCGATATCCGCAAGGATCTCGGTGTGAAGAACCTGCCCTTCGTGATTGCCGAGACGGGCATGGGCGGCAAAGAAGAGAAGCACCCGCGCGCCTTGGCGCTGATGAAAGCTCAGGCGGCGGTTGCCGACTATAAGGAATTCAAAGGAAACGTGGCATTCGTTGGCACTCGCGAGTTCTGGCGCGAGAAAGAGGTGTCGCCGTCCGGCCAGGGTTATCACTGGAACACCAATGCCGAGACGTATTATCTCATCGGCGAGGCGATGGGACGCGCGATGCTCACGATGTGTCGGCCTCGCGCAGCCACGCCAAAAACGCCACAAGCCGGCGAAATGGCGGGCTATCTCCTGGTGCCGAACGAGAGAGTGGACAAGGATTATAATGGCGGTTATTCCATGTATGTTGCGGCATGGCCCTTATTGCAGCAATATCCCGGCGATCGTTTTCAAACGGGGCTTTTCGGAACCTGGATGTTTGCTCAGAACGATAAACAACCGGAAGGCAAGCATTATTCGGACATCGAAGGCGGTCTCGGCTGGTGGCGAGACACGCGCTTCGCCACGACGACACCGAAATTTATTATGGGCGGTGTCGCCTTGAATTTTAGCGAATGGGCCAACGGGCCCGGTGCCGGAAAGGGGCGAAACTGGGAGAAACCAGCCGGGCATTACGGCATTGCGCATCTGAGTCCGTGGGTGCTGTGGCCGCCGGACGGTTTGAATCTCAAACAAGGGACGTGCGGCGAGCTTTTCGGGTACGGTTATTTGCCTCTACCGCTGACATCGCCCAAAGCCACCACCGCTGGCAAAGACATTCCGACGGGAAACAACTGTTGGACGCTGTTTCTCAATACCGCCAATTTCAAAGGCCCCGTCGCATTCTTCACTCCTTATTTTTGGAGTAAGCCAACATTGAAGAACCCCGCCATGAGCGGACAATTCCTCGATGCGAGGCCATCGAACCCCCACCGGGCTTTGCAGATGGAAACGCAATATATCCCTTGCTTTCTCGGCACCGATGCCAACGGTAGAACCTTTGCGCGTATTGCCCCAACATCGTTCCCCAGAAATGTGAAGGGCGATTCGGTCGTGGTTCATCGGATCACCTCATACAAAAAAGAGGCCCTGTGGGATCGAGTGCAAACCTGGCTCGACGGAGGCGATGCCGTTTCCGGAGCCATCGACATAAAGTTTTCAGCGTTACACAAATTCGGGGACCGAGGCGGCTCGACCTGGCAAATCTATGCCCCCAACACTCCGAAAGACGCGAAGGCTCGAATCGACTGGAATGCGTTTGCAACTCCCGTCGCACTCGACGACAACACTTATGGATTCAAATGGAACGAAGGAATGGCGACTAAGAATGGGTCGCTCACAAAACTACCCGAATACTACCAATTGGTTAAGAACAAAAACAAAAAAGACCAATGGCAAGTGGTTTCCGAACGAGACGTGCCTGCGGAAACCGGGTTGGCGAAGGCGACGTTCAATCCGCCGCCCCAATCGAGTCGTCCACAGCCCTACGTCACTCCAGAGGATCCGAAAGGTTGCTGGAAAACTCCCGGTCCCAAGGCCGGTCCCTTTACCGCGAAACTCGGCGATGGCAGCGTCGTAACCTATTACTGGTATCGCTTCGCCGATCAGCCCGCGCTTCTGAATGCCGATCTATCGGACGACGAGCGCGAAAGCCTTCAGAAAAAGGTGGAAAAAATCCACCGCCACTGGAGCAGAGATAAGGAATACCTACCTCCCAACACCGTCGGCACCCTGGCCGGTATCGACCCGGCGTTACTGGTGACGCCGCCCAAGGGCATGGAAATCGGTTATGTGCCGATCGCAACTCGACAAGGATTAAAATGATTACCGGCTGCGATAGCGTTCGTCGCACTCGTCGAATGGACCAACTGTAGAGATGCCACAGGAGTATTCCCATGTTCTTCCGTTTGATTATGCGAAGTGGATTGTTCGGGATACTGTTTTTCTTCGCAGGTTCGGTTATTCCTCAAGAGCAGGCAGACGTTTCCCTCAAGCCCGACGGTAAGACCGGCGCGGCTAATAAACCCATTAAGGTGTTTATCCTGATGGGGCAATCGAATATGGTCGGCATGGGAGACATCGGCCCCGCGACGAAAAAAGGAACGCTCGAATACTTCACGAAAACGGAGAAGAAATATCCGTGGCTCGTCGATTCCGATGGGAAATGGACCGAACGCAAAGACGTGTATTATTACGATGCCCGCGTCAAAAAGGGGGCCGCTCTCAGTCCGACTGCCAACAACGGAAAATCGATCGGACCCGAATTGGGTTTTGGATACGTTATGGGGCATGTACTTGAGGAGCCGGTCTTGGTTCTGAAATCGTGCATCGGCAATCGCAGTCTGGGATGGGATCTTCTTCCCCCTGGCAGCAAGCCCTACTCGTTCGAGGGCCGAATGTACGCGGGCTATAAGGACACGCCCGACTCGTGGGTGGAGGGACAACCTAAGAAACCGGTCAATTGGTATGCGGGTAAACAATACGACGACGACATGGCCAATGCCAAGGCAGCGCTCAAGAGCATCGCCAAGTGGTATCCGGATTACAAAGACCAAGGATACGAGATCGTTGGTTTCGTCTGGTGGCAAGGACACAAGGACACCGGCAGCGCCGCCCACGCCAGTCGGTACGAAGAAAACCTGGTACGCCTGATCGAGAGCCTGCGGACGGACTACGACGCGCCGAAGGCCAAATTCGTCTTGGCGACGATTGGGTTCGATGGGTGGAAGCTGGAGAATCGGGGACTGACGATCGCCAAGGCGCAGCTCGCCGTGGGGGATGCGAAGAAGTATCCGAAATTCGCCGGAAACGTGAAGGTAGTCGAGTCTCGCGATCTGTGGCGAGCCGCGGATGTCTCGCCGAATCCGAGACAAGGCTACCACTACAATCGCAACGCGCAAACCTATCTGGAAGTCGGACTCCGTCTCGGTTGGGCCATGGATGCGCTCTTGAAGGACGAGAGGCCGCCAGGAAAATAGAGTCCGACGGGTCGAGTGCGTCGACATTGACCTCAAGAATAACAGAGATTTATTGTGGGAAAGCCGATTCGCGGATTGCCATCCGCGTTCTATCGGCCCGAAATCTCGTCTTCATTCTAACCTTGGCAAGCGAGGCACTTGGGAGATACACTAGAAAGAGAATTGTAGTCGTAAACGGACGGACGATTCGCCTCCCACCCCACCGAGACTCGCCATGCCGCACGGTCGATTGCTGCTCGTCTTCGCTTTTTTGTTTTCGGCCAGCACCCTCCGATCCGCAGAGAAGAGCGATTTCTTCGAGAGCAAAGTCCGCCCGCTGTTGGCACAACACTGCTACTCGTGTCACTCTTCTCAGGCGAAGAAGCTGCGAGCTGGGCTGCGCGTCGATAGCCGTGACGCGCTTTTGGCGGGCGGCGACGGTGGCCCGGCTCTCGTTCCAGGCCAGCCAGAGAAGAGCCGACTGATTGAGGCCATCGCTTACAAGAATGTCGATTTACAAATGCCGCCGCGCGGTCAACTCTCGCCTCAAGCCCTCGCCGACTTGACGGCTTGGGTAAAGATGGGAGCGCCTTGGCCGAAGGAGACATCGCCCGAACCAACCGGCGGCACGAAGTCGGCCTTCGATCTCCAGGAGCGCAAAAAGTCGCATTGGGCTTGGCAGCCGATCCGCCCGCAATCCCCGCCCACGGTGCGCGACGCGAATTGGCCGCGCAATTCGCTCGATCGTTTCGTCCTCGCCAAACTTGAGGAAAAAGGGTTGACGCCGGCCAAACCTGCCGACCGGCGGACCCTGCTGCGCCGACTGTATTTCGATCTAACCGGCTTGCCCCCCGCGCCGGAACAGTTGCAAGCGTTTCTGCGCGACGATTCGTCCGACGCCATCGAGAAAGTCGTCGATCGATTGCTCGCTTCACCACACTTCGGCGAGCGTTGGGGGCGGCATTGGCTCGATCTGATGCGCTATGCCGAGACGCGCGGCCACGAGTTCGATTTTAACATACCAAACGCCTACCAGTATCGCGATTATGTCATTCGCGCCCTCAACGCCGACTTGCCCTACAACCAATTCGTCCTCGAGCATCTCGCCGGCGACTTACTGCCCAAGCCGCGCCTGAACCCGAATGAGGGCTACAACGAATCGATTCTCGGCACGAGTTTCTGGTTCTTGGGCGAAGAAGTCCATTCGCCGGTGGACATTCGCCAAGATCAAGCCGACCGCTTCGACAACAAAGTAGATGTTCTCTCCAAGGCATTCTTGGGGCTTACTGTCGCCTGCGCCCGCTGCCACGATCACAAGTTCGACGCCATTTCCACCAAAGATTACTATTCTCTGTTTGGCTTTCTTCAAAGTAGCCATTATCGGCTGGCTCGCTTCGATTCGATGGAACACAATCGTGCCGTCGCCGGAGAGTTGTGGGCGTTCCGCGCCAAGAGCCGAGCAACGATTCAGAAAGCGGCCGCGGAGGCATTGCGACCGGGTGCGGAGCGCGTGGCCGAGTATCTGTCGGCGGCGCGGGCGGCGCTGCTCGCGCGTGCGGATTCGCCAATGGAGCTATCGAAGATCGCAAATGAGGCCAAGCTCGATGCGAGCCGGTTGAATCGATGGATGACGGCATTGAGAAAGGCAGAGGGCGACGACGGCGACCCGCTGCACGTCTGGACACAGGGTAGCCGCGACGCGCAGCGGACTTCGGCACCTCGCGCTCCCCTGCGCGCCGCAGCCGACCAAACGAAAGAAGAAGCACGGGTCATTCTCGATTTTGCTCGCAACAAACCCGGCGAGTGGATTACCGACGGTTTCGCTTTCGGCCCCGGTCCCGTTCGTCCGGGCGACTTGCAAGTTGGCGGCGATGCGGCAAAACCCACTGTGCATTTAAGCGAATACACTGCCGCTGAGAAGGATGCAACATGGGATGTCTTAACGACAGCGCCCGGCACCGAGAACGATCCCGGATCGCTCGGTCATCTCGTTCGCGCCGGCAAGACTCTGTACACGCCGACATTTCCATTGACCACCGGCAAAGTGTACTATCTCGTCAAAGGTAAAGGCTTCGTCCATGCTGCGATCGGCTCGCACATCATGCTGGCGGGTCCGCTGCACGGACAACTAACGCGCAATGTCACTGCCGGCGACCGCTTCCAATGGATCGAACACGATCTCAGTGCTTATCGAGGCCAAATCGCGCATCTGGAGTTTACTCCGGCCGGCAGCGCTCCGTTCGCCGTGGCGCAGGTTGTGGAGGGTAAAGCACCGCCGACCGAGACGACCGAGGTGCCTAAGCCTCCTGTTGATTCTTCGGACACAGCGGGATTAGCCCCCCCGCTCGCCGAATCGAGCGCGATCCAGCGGCGTTTTCTCGACGCGCTGAACGCCTTGTCCTCGAATCGTCTCGTTGGCTCCTCCGACGCCGTCTCTCGCGCCCGTCTGGTTAACTGGATGATTGCCCACGCCGACTTATTCGGCTCGACGAACCCCGCCGCCGACGAGGCTCGCGCTTTCCTCGCGCAAGAGGCCAAGATCGTCGAGCGCATCCGCAAGGAGTCGCGCTTGTGCGTCGCGCTCATCGACGGAAGCCAAGAAAATGAGTATGTATTTATCCGCGGATCGCACAAGACGCGGGGCGAAACGGTTCCGCGCCGCTTTTTGGAAGCGCTGTCCGGTCCCGCCCCCTTGTCGGCTCCGCGCGGCAGCGGAAGACTTGAACTCGCGCAGAAAATGATCGACCCCGCCGTCGATCCATTCCTCCCGCGCGTCCTCGTCAATCGCGCCTGGCATCATCTGTTCGGGCGTGGCATCGTGGCATCGACCGATAATTTCGGAGTTCTCGGCGAACGACCGACGCATCCCGAACTGCTCGATTATCTCGCCGGACGTTTCGTGCAAGAGGGCTGGTCGATTAAGAAACTGATTCGAGGACTCGTTTTATCGAGTACCTATCGCATGGACAGTCGGCCGAACCAAGCCGCCGACCGCGCCGATCCCGACGACCTGTTGCTCCATCGCACGAGAATGCGCCGCTTGGAAGGCGAGACGATCCGCGACGCCATGCTATCCGTTTCCGGCCGGCTCGATCCTCATCTGTACGGTCCTTCGGTGTTAGTCCACTTGACGGCGTTCCAACAGGGGCGAGGTCGACCGGCGAGCGGTCCCCTCGACGGCAACGGACGCCGCAGCGTTTATCTCTCGGTTCGCCGCAACTTTCTGTCGCCGTTTCTGTTGGCTTTCGACACGCCGAGTCCTTTTTCCACCGTGGGGCGACGAACCACTTCCAACGTACCGGCTCAGTCGCTCATTTTGCTCAACGATCCGTTCGTCCATGAACAAGCACAGCTGTGGGCCAAGCGAGTCATGGCGCAACCCGGATCGACGCGAGACAAAATTGCCGGCATGTACGAAAGCGCTTTCGCGCGCGCGCCTTCGGAGTCGGAACTAGCCTCTTGTCTCGATTTCGTTGAACCGCGTCCCTCGGGACGAGCGAAGGACAATCGGAAGGCGTGGACCGACCTCGCCCATGTGCTGTTCAACGTCAAGGAATTTATTTTCGTGAATTGACGCGAACGGAGGGTTCGGATGTGGAACGGATCGTTTCTCAGTCGGCGTGAGATGCTCGGTCGATGTGCCAACGGTTTCGGCGCGGTGGCGCTGACGGCCTTACTGGCCGAGGAAGCGCGCTCGACGACGACGACTCCCGCCCCGCACTTTCCCGCTCGGGCACGCAACATCATCTTTCTGTACATGGACGGTGGCCCGTCGCAAGTAGATACCTTCGACTACAAGCCGCTCTTGCGGAAATATCATGGACGCGATCCACACACCATCTTCAAGGTGGAACCGACGCAATTCAACAATGTCGGTCGGGTGATGGCCTCGCCGTGGAAGTTTCAGCGGCGCGGTCAAAGCGGGTTGTGGGTCAGCGACCTCTTGCCGCACATGGCCGAGTGCATCGACGATCTTTGCGTGATCCGCTCGATGACCTCGAAGTTTCCCGAACACACCAGTGCCAACTATTTCCTCCACACCGGCTCCGGTTTACAGGGCCGACCGAGCATGGGCGCGTGGGTCAGCTACGGTCTGGGCAGCCTCAATAAAAACCTGCCCGGATTCATCGTCCTCAACGGCGGACTGATCCCTCCGGGTGGACTCGATAATTTCAACAGCGGATTCCTCCCCGCGGCCTATCAGGGGTCGGTCTTTCGGCCCGCCGATCCTCCCGTCGCCAACATTCGCCGACAGGAAGCGACGGACGCCGAACAGCGGAGTAAACTCGATCTTCTGCGCCGCCTCGATGAGGGCGTGGCCGCGCGCGCCGGCCACGACGATGCCATCGAGTCGGCCATTGCCAATTACGAGACGGCCTATCGAATGCAGACGGCGGTTCCCGAATTGATGGACATCAAAGGGGAAAGCGCGGCAACCAAAAAGATGTACGGTCTCGATGCCGCCTACGCGCCGACACGCATTTTCGGCACGGAATGCCTCATCGCCCGCCGCCTGATCGAACGCGGCGCGCGCTTCATCGAACTGACTTGTCCCCAGGTTGGCGGCGATCGCTGGGACCAGCACAGCAATTTGCGCGAGGGCCACGAAAACAATGCCCGCGCCGTGGATCGGCCGATTTCTGCGCTCTTGAAAGATCTTAAAAGACGTGGAATGCTGGACGACACCCTCGTGCTGTGGGGCGGCGAGTTCGGTCGCACGCCGTTCGCGCAGGGAGGCGACGGACGCGATCACGATCCCTTCGGCTTTACGATGTGGATGGCCGGCGGAGGCGTCAAGGGCGGCTTCGCTTACGGCGAAACCGACGAATTCGGCTACAAAGCCGTCGCCAACAAACTCGAAATGCACGATCTGCACGCCACGCTCTTGTACCTCCTCGGCGTCGATCACAAACGTTTGACCGTGCGCTTCGGCGGACGCGACATGCGCTTAACCGACGTTCACGGCGAGATCATTAAGGATGTTTTGGCGTGAGATTCGGGTTCGATCGAAATGCGCCGGCACGCGGCACTTCGCCGATCGTTCGGCGAGTCATCCATCGAGAAATACGAAACAACAACAACCCTGCTGCCAGCAACGCGCCGGACAACAAGGCCAGACTGGGGAAGAAGGAGAACGAGTGCGCGAACTCGATGCCGGCATAGACCATGTACGCGCAAATGCCGCAGAAGAGCAGCGGCAATTCCGGATAGAACGGAACGCGGAAAGGTCGTTCCAACGATGGATCGAGTTGACGGAGGACGAAGAGAGATAGACCGCAGAACAAAAAGAACAGCCAAAAAAGCGGGGTCGTCAATACGCTCAGCACTTCGAATCCGCCGTGCCCCATCCACTCGACTTTGGAAAGGCCCAGGATGTGGAGCGATTCGTTGATCCAAGCGCGTCCGTTTGGCGTGCCGATGGCCCCGATTGAGACGAGACTTACGGACGATTGGATCGTTAGGGCAACCCACGGAGACCGCGTCCTCGACCGCATTCGACCCAGCCAAGCGAACACCGCATGATCGCCGCCTAGCGCCGCATAAACGCGCGATCCAGAGAACATCATACCGTTGATCGCGCCGAGAGCCGAGAGAACCACCAACACCGAAATGGCTCGCCCGCCCCAAGGTCCGAGGCGGACTTTTAGCAAATCGGCGGCAATGGCGTCGGAGCTTCGAGCGGTCTCGAACCCCATTCCCCAGAGAAAAGCTGCGTTTAAGAGTAGATAAATCAACATAACCGCTGCCGTGCCCAGGAGGAGCGAACGGACGACGGCGCGCGACCCGCCGCGCACTTCAGCCGCCACGAAAGCCGCATCGTTCCATCCGCCGTAGGTGAGGAGAACTAAAACCATCGCCGTGGCCAGGGAAGGCGTGGAGGCGGTTGGAGGAGAATGGACGGTGGTGCTGGCCTCGAATCCAGCGAGGAAACCGACCAGCACCACGCCGCTCAACCCGACGACCTTGGCAATGGTTAGCACGTTCTGTGTACGCCGACCGAAGACGACGCCGAGCAGATTTAGCAGCGTGAGGAGCAACACGGCCGCGCAGGCCCACAACCAACGCCGCCCCTCGGGAATACTCCAGATAGAAGCGGAATAGTCGGCGAAGACGAAAGCCATCATAGCGATATTGGCGGCGCGCACGATGGCAAGCTGAAACCAGGCGAACAAAAAGCCGAGCCACGATCCGAAGGCGCGCGTCAAGTAGACGTAATCGCCGCCGGAGCGAGGATAAGCGGCGGCCAACTCGGCCAGACACAATGCGCCGACGAACGACACGACGCCGCCCAGCAGCCAGACTCCCATCGCTTCCCAAGGGCCAGAAACATTGCGATAGACAATCGGTGGCGTTTCGTAAATGCCCGCACCGACGACGATGCCGATGATAATGCTGACAACATCCCACAGACCCAGCGGCGCGCGCCTCGCCGCTTCCGCCTCCGATGAGTGAGTCATGCGCGCTTTCCTTCGTTCTGTGTCGGTTACGGACGGCCCCGACTTAGAGTCTGAACCAAAAGCCCCTCTCCCGTTGTACTCACGGGGAGAGGGGAGCTTTGGAGACATTCGCGGCCCCGCTTTGGCCGCGCCCTTAACCCGTCTGCTCGCCTGGTGTTTGCTTCGACGTCCGTTTATTTGGTCGCACGGTCGGCTCGATCTCCTTTGAGGATGCCTTGCGCGAGGAGCCAGGCTTCGCAGCTTTTGGGCCAAGTGGAACACGGTTTGTCGGTGGGGCGGAGACCGAAGCCGTGGCCGCCGGTCGAGTAGACGTGCAATTCGGTCGGAACCCCCGCGCTTTTCAGGGCCAGATACATGCGCACACTGTTCTCTGGAGTAATCGGATCGTTTCCGGCATGGGCGAAGAATGTCGGCGGGCACTCTTTACGAACGCGAATTTCGGGGTTCAATCCCTCCCCTTTATTCTTCGCCAGATAGGCGGGGTAGACCAAAACGGCGAAATCGGGTCGGCAGTCGATCTTGTCCACGTCGTCGAGAACATCGTAAGCGCGCTTGTCGAAGTTGGTGGATGCCGACGCCGCCAGATGTCCGCCCGCCGAGAAGCCGAGTATGCCAATCCGTTTTGGATCGATCCGCCATTCTTTCGCCTTGCCGCGAACCAGACTTACAGCCCGCTGGGCGTCTTGTAGCGGTCCGAGCGCAGGTTTGTCCTTGGCCTGGTCGGGACGGCGTGGAACGCGGTATTTCAATACGATGCCGGTGACACCGATCGAATTCAACCACTGTGCCACTTCGGTGCCTTCGAGATCCCAGGCCAGAATGCTATAGCCGCCGCCGGGACAGATCACCACCGCCGCGCCGGTGTCCTTCTCTTTCGCCGGACGGAAGATCGTCAGAGTCGGTTTGCTGACGTTGCCTAATATCTTGATGCCGCCGACGGGAGAGGTGTGATCGCGTAGATTTTCCTCGCCGATGGGTTTAGTTTCACCGGGCGCTTTGCCCGGCCACAGGTCCAGGACTTCGGGTTTCTCCGCCGTCCATGCCAGAGGGGCGACCGTCAGAATGGTGCATAAAGCGAGCGACGCCGCAATTCGGCTCATGGTGATTCTCCAGGGGCGAAACATTATTCCTCTCGTCTGAGTTTAGTTTGTAGCACCCGCGGCCTTGTCGCTCTTGGGAAGAATCCCTTGCACGCGCAGCCAGGCTTCGCAGCTTTTGGGCCAGGTCGAACTCGGCTTTCCGGTCGGGCGCAGTCCAAAACCGTGGCCTCCGGTCGAGTAAACGTGCAACTCGGCGGGGACGCCGGCGCGCTTGAGGGCCAGATACATCCGCACGCTGTTCTCCGGCGAGACGCGATCGTCGCCGGCGTGGGCGAAGAACATCGGCGGACATTCCTTGCGAACGCGAATCTCTTCGGCCAACTCCTCCTTGCCGCGCTGGATCACCCCGCCGGGATAGATCATGACGGCGAAATCGGGGCGGCAATCGGTCTTGTCGACGTCATCAATGGTCTCGTAAGCGCGTTGGTCGAATTGGGTAGACGCCCAGGCGGACAGATGCCCTCCTGCGGAGAAGCCGAGTATTCCAATCTTTTTCGGGTTAATTTTCCATTCCTTCGCCTTCGCACGGATCAGACTGAGCGCGCGTTGAGCGTCTTGCAGCGCGCCGACGGGCGGTTTGTCCTTGGCTTGGTCGGGGCGGCGTGGAACGCGATATTTCAACACGATGCCGGTGACGCCAATTGAGTTCAACCACGCCGCCACTTCCTCGCCTTCGTGCGTCCAAGCCAACACATTGTAACCGCCGCCCGGACAAACGATCGCCGCCACACCAGTGTCTTTGTCTTTGGCCGGACGATACACCGTCAGCGTCGGTTTGCTGACGTTGGTGATGCTCTTGTTCCCTTTGGACTCTTTCACGACCTCTTCGCCGATGGGCTTGTTCTCACCTGGCGCTTTGCCGGGCCAGACGTCGAGAACTTCGGGCTTTTCCGCCGTCCACGCCACGGGGACGACGGCCAGAAGGGCGAACGGGATCCAAGTAGCGGCAAGTCGGCTCATCGGAAACCTCCTCGGATACGGGATGTTGAAGCGGGTGAGAATAATATAGAGGAGATGCGATGCCGTGCGAGGAGAATCTCACGAAAGATGCCGACGACTTCTTTCGGTTCTTCGATTCCAGCCCCGGATCCCGACGAAAAGAGAAATCGAGCGCGCGCCTGTGCGCAAAGGAGAGCAGTGTGGGGCGGCGAACGGAAGCTCGGTTGCTCCCGTTCGCACGGAATTTTTTTGTTCTCAGAACGGCGGTTTGCCCGAGGCATCGAGCAATGGCGGTTCGGGGCTGTTTGGGGTGATGCGGCCCGATGGTATGGGAACAATTCGAGAGGACACAGCGGGCATGGCCGCCGTCGTGCCATGGATGTTGGAGGTCGTTTGGAACGGGGTTGAGCCAATCGGCGTTTGTGTGACCGGCGGAAGGTCCGAATGGATCGGTTCGCCGTACGCCATCGGCGCTTCGTTCCCCGCCGGATGTTTGCGTAGCCAGCGATGTCCGAACAAGGGATGCCGAGCCGAGCAGGTTGAACCTTCGCCGCACCCGAACACATTATGCGAGCGATTGGGATACCGATTGGCGTAACTCGCTCCATAGCAACACGGGCCGAAAAAACTGCCCGCGTGTGCCGAGCTGTAACCCAAGGGCGCGAAGGCCATTGCGGAAAAAGCTAGAAGCCAAAAACGACGCCGCATTGTGATACCCTCCTTGGGAAAAGGGAAACTTCCGTTGCTAGTTTTCCCTCCTATTCGAGAAGAGGCAAGCGACCGACGGCGCTTTTCGACCAGGATTCGCGTTCGAGGTTCGTTCGTTCGGTTAGAATGCGTATCGTCCACAACCTCGTTCATCTTTGTTTCGCTCACCGCGGCACCAGATCGGCCTTCACGAGAGCGGAAAACCATGAGCGAGGATGAGTTTTCCGTTGACACTCTCTCGCACCGTCCTATAATTCACCGTGTCCGAGCGATAGAGGCTTCCACAACGACGCGAGATGACCATGTTTTGGGATCTTTTGCGAACTTTCATTCGGGGATGAGGCTCTATCGTTTCTAGCCGAGCGGATAGTGCCAAACCCCATCGGTTTGGCTTTTTTGTTTGCGGATGGGCGGGTATAGCTCAGTTGGCTAGAGCGCAGCTCTGATAAAGCTGAGGTCCTTGGTTCGAATCCAAGTACCCGCACTACCTTCGGTTTCTCATTTTTTTGGGGATGTAGCTCAGCTGGGAGAGCATGGCGTTTGCAACGCCAGGGTCAGGGGTTCGAATCCCCTCATCTCCACCTTCACACCTATGCCAAGGACGCCGATTACCCGGCAGCTTACGCTGCCGGTTCGCCTTCCGCTTGACAACCGACCCACGAACGAACAAACTAATCTGTGGGGCCGATGCCATACGCTTGGCGACTCCCCACCCGCCGCGGAATGCCCGAAGAAGTAGCGACCCACCTAAATTGTTCGACTACCATGCCAAACGAATACATGACTGCCATCCATCGCTGTCGTTCTCTCTGTTGGGCCATCTCGATCGGATTGGCTTTGTCGACCACGGCCGAACGGGGCAACGCCGCCGAGGGGCGCAACGGCGAGCAAATATATCGAGCCGACTGTGCCTCGTGTCATGGGGCAAGAGGCGAAGGCGGCGACGAATACGACCGTCCCCTCGTGGGCGACCGCTCGGTGGCGCAGTTGACGCGCTACATCGCTAAGTCAATGCCTAAGGATGCGGCCAAGAAATGCAGCGCCGAAGACGCGCACAAGGTAGCCGGCTTCATTTACGAGGCGTTCTATTCCAAGACGGCGCGGGAGCGGAACAAGCCGCCACGCATTGAACTATCGCGTCTGACGGTTCGGCAATATCGCCAAACGGCCGCCGACCTAATCGGTTCCTTTCAGGGCAGGGAGCGCTGGGACGAACAACGCGGCCTCAAGGGGGAATACTTCAAAGGACGACGATTTCAGCCGAGTGAGCGCGTTCTCGACCGCATCGACCCACAAATACGCTTCGACTTCGGCGCGGACGGTCCCGATCCGAAGAAGTTTGAAGCCGATCGATTCTCGATCCGTTGGACGGGTTCGCTGCTCGCGCCAGAAACGGGCCAATATGAGTTCGTCGTCCGCACCGAACACGCGGCGAGGTTGTATGTGAACGACAACAAGCATCCCTTGATCGACGCCTGGGTGAAGTCGGGCAAAGACACGGAGCATCGCGGTTCGATCTTTCTGTTGAGCGGGCGCGCCTATCCGCTGCGCTTGGAGTTTTCCAAGGCCAAACAAGGCGTCGATGACTCCAAGACCAACAAGAAGAAACCCGATGTCAAGGCGTCGATCGCATTGGAATGGAAGCTGCCGCAGCGCGCGGCGGAGGTGGTTCCGCAGCGCTGTGTCTCCCCCATTTCAGGTCCGGTATCCTTTGTATTAACGACTCCGTTTCCGCCGGACGATCGCAGTATCGGCTACGAGCGCGGCACGTCGATCTCGCGGGCCTGGGAACAAGCGACCACGGACGCGGCCATCGAAATCGCCGACTATGTGACAAGTCGCCTCGCCGAGTTGTCCGGCGTACCCGATAGCGCCGCCGATCGCCCCGCGAAACTGCGCGAATTCTGCCTCCGCTTTGCCGAACGCGCCTTTCGCCGTCCTTTGAACGACGAACAAAAATCGCTCTATGTCGAACATTCTTTCGCTCAAGGTAGAGAGATCGAAACGGCAGTCAAACGCTTCATTTTGCTCGTCCTCAAGTCGCCTCGCTTTCTCTATCGAGAAGTCGGCGGCCCGAGCGATGCTTACGACACGGCGTGCCGTCTCTCGTTCGCCCTGTGGGATTCGATACCCGATGCGGAGCTTTTGCAAGCGGCATCGTCGCGGCGACTTGTCACCGCCGAGCAGATTCGTCGACAGGCCGATCGCATGATGCGCGATCCGCGCAGTCGGGCGAAGCTGCGCGAGTTCTTTCTGCAATGGCTCAAAGTCGATGCCATCCCCGATCTGGCCAAGGATGCAACGCAATATCCCGGTTTCGATCTCGCGGCGGCCACCGATCTCCGCACCTCGCTGGAACTGTTCCTCGACGATGTTGCGTGGAGCGAGCGTTCGGATGTTCGCAAGCTGTTTCTTACCGACTCACTCTATCTGAACGGACGGCTGGCGCGGTTGTACGGCGTCGATCTCTCTGCCGATTCCGGGTTTCAAAAAGTTACTCCCAAGTCCGGCACGCGCGCCGGCATCCTCACGCATCCGTACTTGATGGCGACGTTCGCCTACTCTGCATCGAGTTCTCCGATCCATCGCGGGGTCTTCTTGGCGCGCAACGTATTGGGACGAACCTTGTTGCCGCCTCCCGAAGCCTTCGCCCCCTTGGCTCCGGATCTGCATCCGAAGATGACCACGCGCGAACGAATCGATCTGCAAACGCGCCCTCAGGCTTGTCAAACTTGCCACGGCACGATCAACCCACTCGGCTTCACGATGGAGAACTTCGACGCCATCGGTCGATTCCGCGATAGGGAAAAGGATCGTACCATCGATACCACCGGCAGTTATTTGACGAAGAAGGGCACGGTCGTGAGATTTGACGGCGTTCGCGCGCTGGCCGCGTTTCTGGCCGACAGCGACGAGGTACGCGAGGCATTCGTCGAGCAACTTTTTCACTACTTCGTCAAACAGCCGATTCGCGCCTACGGCTCCGACCAAGCCGACGAGTTGCGGCGATTCTTGGTTGACAACGGTTGCAATGTGCGCAAACTGATGGGAGAGATCGCGGTACATTCCGCGCTGCTGCCATCCGACGAGAAAACGAAAAACCGAAAACCTCATCTGGAGAAGTGAAGCGATGTCGAATAGATCACGACGGGAGTTCATACGCGATCTCGGACTCGGCGGCGCTTCGTTGCCGTTCATCCTCAATCTGCCCAGTCTCGGCTTCGCCAATCAAGAGCGGCGCAAACAGAGAATCGTGGTGATGTTCAGCCCCAACGGTGTCGTGCCTTCCGCCTTCTGGCCGGACGCGGAGGGTAAACTTGTCGCGCTGAAGGACAGCCTCAAACCGTTGGAGCCGCTGAAAGAGCGAACGCTGATTTTGCACGGCGTCTGCGACAAGGTACGCGGCGACGGCGACAATCACATGCGCGGCATCGGCTGCTTGCTGACCGGTATCGAACTCTTTCCCGGCAACATCCAGGGCGGCTCGCACACGCCGGCCGGTTGGGCCAGCGGCGCGTCGATCGATCAAGAGATCAAAAACCACTTGCAAGCCAACGCGGCGACGCACACACGCTTCGGTTCGCTGGAGTTCGGCGTCATGGTTCCCGATCGCGCCGACACTTGGACGCGCATGGCGTACTCCGGAGGGAACAAGCCTATCGCCCCCATCGACGATCCGTACCGGATGTTCGCCAAGCTATATGGGAGATTAAAGGACAAAGAGAATCTTAAAAGTATCCTCGACGATTTACAAGAGGATCTGCGCAAGGTGCGTGCGGCGGTTGGAACCGAGGACCGCCGATTGCTGGACGAACATGCCGGCTTCGTCCGCGAGATGGAACAAGAGTTGAAGTCCGCCAAAAAGGATGAGATTGGCCATGCCGTTCCCGAACTGGAGCGCGGCGTCAAGGCCGAAAACGACAATATCCCGCGCATCTGCAAGATGCAGATCGACTTGATGGTTCAGAGCTTCGCAGCAGATTTCGCGCGTGTGGCCACCTTGCAAATCACGAATTCGGTCGGCCAGGCGCGCATGCGTTGGCTCAAAATCAACGAGGGACACCACGAGTTGTCGCACAGCCCCGACAGCGACAAAGTCGCGCAGGACAAGCTGATTCGCATCAACAAATGGTATTGCGAGCAGTTGGCCTACCTGGCGAAGCGCTTGGCCGAGACGCCGGAACCGGGTGGCGGCGGCAGCCTGCTCGATAACACGCTCCTCGTCTGGACGAACGAATTGGGCAAAGGCAATTCGCATACCCTGGACGACATCCCGTTCGTGATGGTCGGCAACGGCCTCGGATTCAAAATGGGAAGGTCGATTCGCTATCCCAAAGTGCCGCACAATCGTCTGTTGTTATCGCTGGCGCACGGCATGGGTCATCGCCTTAAGACGTTCGGTAATCCCGATTTCTGCGGCGACGGGCCTTTGTCGAGGTTGAGCTAAAGCGGACAAGGCAGAGCCGAAAACATGGCCACCATGCAACCGCCGGTAGAGCAGCGCTTCGTGATGTCCAATATCGATTGGGACACCTACCTGATCTTCAGCGATCTCTTAGAGTCTGTCCCAGAAGCTCCCCTCTCCCCCGGAGGGGGAGAGGGGTTGGGGGTGAGGGGGAGAGAAACCATGCGGAAAACCGCCCCCTCACCCCAACCCCTCTCCCCCTGAGTACAGGGGGAGAGGGGCTTATGGGACAGTCTCTTAGAGGAACGAAACATTCGATTCAACTACAATGGAGTGGATCTGGAGTTTATGAGTCTCTCTCCCGAACACGAGCGCATCAAAGATTTGCTTGCTTCGTTTTTGAGTGTTTTAGCGATGGAGTTGGAACTCGATATTGCCGAATCGGTTCGATGACCTGCCGTCGCGAAGACCTCGAGCGCGGCTTCGAACCGGACGAATGTTACTGGATTGCTCACGAATCCCAAGTGCGCGGAAGCGATCGCATCGACTTGAGTTGCGATCCACCGCCCGATTTGTTGCTCGAAGTCGAGCTAACCCGTAGTTTTTTGGATCGACTTGCCATCGCCGCTCGCCTCGGCGTCGATGAAGTTCGGCGTTACAACGGCCAAACCACCCGCATCATGCTTTTAGGTTCCGATGGGCAGTACGTCGAGAATACGCGCAGCAGCGCGTTTCCGTTTCTTCCGGTGGTCGAGTTGGCTCGTTTTCTGAACGAATGCGCCAAACAAAGCGAGACGAAATTGCTGCGTGCTGTCCGCGTCTGGGTGCGCGAGCAGATGGCGAACGGTTGGCCTACAGCGCCCGCTCCCGCTTCCGAGCGCGGTCTTGGTCATCGTCGCCACCGAACCGAGAAACCAGCGTTTTCGGCATAGGTAACTTCCCGCTGGGTAAAGCCGTTCGCCTCCAGCCAATCGAGCAGTCGTTCCGCGTCGCTTTTCGTCAAGCGCTCGCGACGGCTCCATCCTTCCGAGTCAATGCGATAGGGACCGGGCAATGGCTGCGGATCATCCCTACGAATCGGACACATGAACGATCCTCCTCGGGCTGCCGAGCCGCGCTCCGGCGCGGCTCGGCCAGGAGTGGGCTATTTGCGGTCGAGGTTGCGATTTAACTCGTCGAGGCTCAATTCGACTTTCGCACCGTCCTTCGGCACGTCGCGTTTCGCCGTCCATAAAATGGCGTTGACGACAAGGCGGCGGAAGTTCTCATCGCCCCAATTCTTATGGAAGTGCGCTCCGGTGAAGCCGAACGAGCGTCCACCGTTGGCGCGGTTAAAGGCCCAGGCGAGAATCTCCTCGCGCCCTTTGTGTTCGCGCGCCGCCGCCGTGCCGCGCGCCCGATCCGGAGGCGTCGCCTTGAGGATGGGTGTCACTCCTTCCATCTCCGGTTTGAAGCGCATGTTGAAATACCATTCGTCCTGGAGGGCGAACGGCTTGACTCCGTTGGTGATGGGATGTTCCGGCAGCGACTTGATCTCTGCCTTCCAATGAGGATTGGTGGAATAGCCGGTCTCGTAGTAGCCGCCCAACCATTGTAGGACGTGATCGCTCTGACTCTTGGGATACTCGACGGCGTAGTGCAGATTGACGAAGCCGACCCCCTTGTCCATCAGCTTTTGCACGACATCTCGATGGTCCTTTTGGATGATGGGGTGGCCTCCGCCGCCGTCCATGAAAAAGACGACCGATTTGGCGTCCTCGAACGTCTTGGGGTTTTTGGGCCAACCGTCGCGCGCCATGACGGGGAAGACTTCGGGCGTTTGTTGCAGGAGTCTCATCAGCACGGAACAGCCCGCAAAGAACTCGTGTTCCCCCTTGCCGTGGCTGCGACGACCGGCGACCAGAACAATCTTGGTGGCCTTGCTGTCTTTCGGGGGTTGCTTCTCCAACGGCACGCTGGATTGATCGTAGGGATCGACCTCGGCAGCCGCGATCAGCCAGCCGCAAGCGGCGAAGAGCAACGCGATCGACAGAACGATGCCGCCTCGTCGCCAGGGATTGCCTCGCATGGTGTACTCCTTCTCGTGGGGATGCAAACGTCTTTGTCCCTCCGCTGGGACCGAGACCATTCGCGCATCGCCGATGATTATATGCACGGCGACAAGTTCCCCTCGCACAATTCCCGTCGGATTCTTTATAATGAGCCATAAGGAATCCCGCCAAACAGCACTCGCCGCACGAGTGCCCCACCTTGGAGTTTTTACCTCATGTTGCACTCACATCGCTGTTTTTGTGTCTTGTGCGCTGCGTTGACGGCGGCGTTGGCTATCTTGTTGTGTGTGGCACCGCAAACCGCGCGGGCCGCGGCACCGGCCAAGCCGGTCAGTTTCATCCGCGAAGTCGCTCCACTTCTCAAGGAGAAGTGCCTCGGCTGCCACGGGGCCAAAAATCCCAAGGGCAAGCTCGACATGACCAAATACGCCAGCTTCCGTAAGGGAGGCACCAAAGATGATCCTATCGTAACCAGTAAACCTGATGAAAGCTATCTTATTTCGGTACTAACGGCCACCGACAAGACCAGGATGCCCCCCAAGGACAGCGGCGATCCGATGACGAAGGATCAAATCGGCCTGGTAGAGCGTTGGATCGCGGAAGGAGCCAAGCTCGACGCCGAATTGAAGCCGGAGAGCGATCTCCTGCGCGAGTTGCGACTGCGGTGGGCACCTCCGCCTCCGCCGTCCGTCTATCCGTATCCCGTCGCCATCACCGCGCTTGCCTTCACTCCGGACAGTAAAAAAGTGGTGGCTGGGGGCCACCACGAATTGACCGTGTGGGATGCGGCGAGCGGCAAGCTAGAGAAGCGCATTCACACCCGCGCCCGCCGAGCGATGGCGATGGCGTTTCTGCCCGACGGGAAATTGGCTGTCGCCGGAGGCCGTCCCGGCGAAGAAGGAGACGTGCGCATTTACGATCTCAATGGGGGTAAAGCGAAAACCGAAAACGGCGTCGCCGTCCTCGACGGCGTCAACGACAAATCCGTCTCGGTGAAACAACTGCTCGACGCCGACGACGAAGTCTTGTGTCTGGCACTCAGCGCCGACGGTAAGAAACTCGCATCGGGCGGCTGCGACCGCATGGTTCACGTCTGGGATCTGAGCGGCGGCTACGACAAAATCAAGGAGCTATCGGCCATCGAGAATCATGCCGATTGGGTGTTCGGTGTGGCCTTCACACCGGACGGTAAACGACTGGCCACCGCCAGCCGCGACAAAACCGCCAAACTCTGGGATCTCACCGCCAAGGAGTCCATTTTAACCTTCCCAGATCATCAAAATCCGGTTTATGCCGTCGCCGTTAAGGCCGACGGCACGGTAGCCTATTCGGTCGGCGAGGACAATCAACTGCGCGCGTGGAAGGCCGCACCCGAAGGCAAGCAGATCCGCAACTCCGGCGGGCACGGTAAGTTGATCGTCAAACTCGTCGCGCATCCCAAGCAACCCCTTCTCGTAACCTGTAGCGCCGATCAAACGGTGCGCATCTGGAATGCCGACACCGGCGCGGCGGTGCGAACGCTGAGCGGCCACGGCGATTACGTCTATGCCGTGGCCATCAGCCCCGATGGCAATCTCATCGCATCGGGCGGCTTCGACGGCGAAATACGCATTTGGAAGTTGGCGGACGGCGCGATGGTAAAGTCGTTCAACGCTTCGCCGGGTCTTGTTGTTCCGGTCAAAAAATGAGCGCCTCCAGTCGAGCTGGTTGGCGCTCTGCCCCCACCCCCGACCCCTCTCTCCTGAGTACAGGGGAGAGGGGGCTTTGCGGAGAGTCTCTTAGTACCGAGGCATCGATGCCAGTAAGAAGTGCCACACCGATTGAAACTCGGAGACTTGGGTCATCCAGGTATCGACCCAATGGAGCCAAGTAGTCCACGGCGATTGGTGCGGAGTCGAAGACACTGCGGCGGTGAAGCTGACGGACGCGGAGAGCGTCGTGCCGTCGGCGCTAACGTAGACCGTGGCCGAACCGCTGCCCGAACTCGGTGCCGTGTACAAGCCCGTGCCATTGAGGGAACCGCGTCCCGCCAACGACCAATTCCACGCCGGCTGCACCATCATGGAATGACCGAACTGATCCGTCGCCGTCGCCGAGAAACGCAACGAGCCATTGTCGTTGACGTGGCCGCTGAGCGGCGTCAGCGCGATGTGCGAAACGGTTTGTTGAACCGTGACGTTGACATCGCTGGTCGCCGAGAGACCGTAGACGTTGGTTGCCGTCACCTGGAAGGTGTAGGAACCGGCATCGTGAAACGTCACCGTCGTGTTTCGAGCGGCATCGGTTCCATTGAGCGAGAAACTCGGTGCCGTCGCCCCCGATGGCTCGCGGACGACCGACCATGTGTAGGTGACGGCGGCCGGATTGTAGCTATCGCCCGCGGCCACGGACAGGTTGGTCGTCGTGCCGGTCACGAGACTGGGAGCCGCACTCGCTCCCGAGACGATCCAAGGCGCGGTCGGCGTCGAAGCGCCTAATCCTTCTAAACCACCGACGACGAGATTGGCAATGGGCGAGCCGCGTCCGGTGACAAGATCGTAACCCGTTCCTGCCGAATAGCCGCCGTTGCTGCCGCTCGTTATGTCGTGGAAGTCGCTCTGAGGCAGACGATACAGCGCCGGTAAAGTCTGAGACGCGCCGTCGAGCGTTCCTTGTCCGGCCAGTTCGCGGCCTTGATCGGCTATGGCCACGAGAGCAGCCCACTGCGGAGCGCCCGCGCTGGTTCCGTACACCTCGATCCATCCGCCATACGCAGTGTCGTAAACGGCATAGGGAGAGTTTGAAGAGGCGTTATAGGCCACATCGGGTACGGCGCGATGGGTTCCGGCTTGCGTCACCACGCCCTGCTGGTAACTCGGTTGCGACTCGTAGGCGCTGACGCCTCCGCCGCTGCCGCTCCAGGCGACCTCGCCGAGGTAGTTGCCGGAAGCATCGGTCGTCAGCTGTGTGCCGCCCACCGACAACACGTTGGGAGAAACCGAGGGATACTCCGGCGCGCCTGCCGATCCGGCATCGCCGCTGGAGGCCACGAACGTGATCCCCTGATGTCCCGATGGGGTGGTGAAATAGCTGTCGTATGCCGATTCGCTCGACCATTCGCCGCCTCCCCAACTGGTGGAGACGACCGAAACGCTCGGCTGATTGCGGGCGTAATTGATCGCCGCCATCAGATCGGAATAACTATTCGAGTTGGCCTCGACGAGGAGGATGTTCGCACCTGGGGCCATGGCGTGCGCCCACTCCACGTCGAGACTGATCTCCATACCCCAGCTGGTGTTCGCGGTTGGTAGCGCGCTACCACCGTTTTGGTTCACCACCTGGAAGCTCGAAGGTGCCGACAGACCGTAGGTCGAATCGAACGTCTGGAGATCGGCGGCAATGTTCGGCTGATTGTAGGCGTCCACGATGGCGATCGTCTGTCCGCTGCCATTGCCCTTGATGGTACCGTTGGCAAACGAGATCTGGTTGAAACCATAGGCTTGGGAGATCTGATTGGGGCTGAAACCAGCGGGTTGACCGGGCCCGCCATTGATCGAGACGGTTCCCGAACTCATCCATTCGGTACCCGGCAGTGCAAAGCCGATGGCTCCGGTTGACGGAGTTAAGCGATCTTCGAGAATCTCCAAATCGAGACGGACGGAATGCACGCGCGAGCTCTTCGCGCGCACCCCGGAACTCAGGGTGAAGCCTCGCATGAAGGATACTACTCCTCTCAGAGTCTTTGAACGGACGGGAAGATCGGAAAACAGAGAGCCGCACGAGGGGTCGAGTCGAAGGGGGAGTGCGACCAACTCTGTTCCTAAAGAACTCTAGGCTAAGTTTAGGGCGCGGTCAAACCCCCGACAACCCGACGTCTTCGACCGCTCGAACCCGACGATCTCCTCGCTTGAACTATCGAATGAGATCGGGTATGATGACCAACATGGGTTTTCAGATGAACGGACAAACCGTGTCCGAGTTGAAAGCCAAATCAACATCGAAGGGGGCGACTTGGTATCGACCGGGTAAATTGAGATAGGGACGGCATGTCGTGGTTGATCGGATGGCCACGTATAAAATCCGATCGCACAATTAACTGCTGAACCGCAGTTGTCTCTGGCGGCCTAATAACGGCTGCCCCGTGTCCGGGAGCTTCGCCTGAGAGGTCTCGGCTCGGTTGCCAAATCAGGCTCGCGGTCGTCAGAAGTCGATCTTTCGGGATCGACTGCACCGGCGGCGACGACTGCTAGATTCACGGTCGGTTAGTTTCTTCGTCATCCCGCTTTTCGGAGAACGGAGAAGCGAACGGGTCGAGAACAACCGCAAGGCTGTTGCTCGACGAAAGAAGAAGAGCTACGCATGTAGATGTTCTTATCGAGATGCCACGGGACCGGGGTTCGATTCCCCGCGCCTCCACTCATTCTTCGAACTTGCGATTTGAAAAACTCCTCTTCCCTATTGAGGGAGAGGAGTTTTCAGATCGGTTCAATCCATTTCAGCGACATGGCGACGGAGTAGGTAAAGTCTAAAGGGCTTTCCGTCCGTTGAATCCGCCCATGCCTTTGCCGGCGAATCCGCCCATCATGCCGCCACCCATACCCATCATACCCATCATGCCGCCACCCATGCCCATCATGCCGCCACCCATGCCCATCATGCCGCCACCCATGCCCATCATGCTCATCATGCCGCCACCCATGCCCATCATGCCCATCATGCCGCCACCCATGCCCATCATGCCCATCATGCCGCCACCCATGCCCATCATGCCGCCACTCATGCCCATCATACCCATGCCACCCATGCCCATCATACCACCGCCCATGCTCATCATGCCACCGCCCATCCCCATCATCCCGCCACCCATGCTCATCATGCCACCGCCCATCCCCATCATCCCGCCGCTCATGCCCATCATGGACGACCCACCGCCCATCATGGACGACCCACCGCCCATCATGGTTCCTACACCGCCCGCGCCTCCACCCATGCCCATACTGGCCGCACCGCCTGTGGAGTCGGTCAACGCATTGTTCACGGGCAACATCATAAGAGGCGGCGGCATCATGGCGAAATGAGTCGGCATTCCAGGAATGGGCGGTATTCCAGGGACTGTCAAGGGCGGGCCGCGAAACTGCCCTTGCGAGAAATTTGGCCTGAGTAAGAACCCAAGAAGGGCGGCAAAGCCGATCGCATACGTCAGTCGAATGAGATGGGACGAAGAAAACATCAGAACCTCCGTAACGGGCGAAGGAGAGATAATTGCCAGCAACGACCAAGCGAAGCGGACAAAGCCTTGTCGGTAGCGGCACATCGTCGCGCGCATGGCGAGGCTGGAATAGCGTTAGCAAATTGGAAGCGACCCGAAGGCGGGACTACACTTCCTGGCCACGAGAGGACGATGCACAAAGTTGTGGGCATACACCGTAGTCGTGAGCTAATTCAGTATTGATAACAAATACAGATATGTCAAGACCCTTAAGAAAAAGTAACGCTTCGAGCAAGTATACTGAAATCCACTACCGAAACGCTGCGGCTTCACGCCGAGAATTCATTTGGAGACCGCTAATGTATCCGATACAGTTGACCCCCATCGCGGCCGCTCCGTCCGAAGCGAACCGTTTCTCGATGCGGCGAGAGGCTTCCTGCGTTTCTCGAATCGGATACTCCCATCTCCCCTGAGCTTAGGGGGAAGGGAGTAACCCCGCGGTGTTAATCGGGCGGCTCGCCCAATTCTCGCAATCGAGCCGCCAAACGGTCGGCGCGTTGTTTTTCCTCGTCGGCGCGTTGTTTTTCCTCGTCGGCGCGTTGTTTTTCCTCGTCGGCGCGTTGCCTCTCTTGGTCGGCGCGTTCGGAATCGACCGGAAGAAGCATCCCGTTCGCGTCCCAACATCGCAGCCACGGCAAGGAGAAATTCTTGTATTCGCCCTCCCATACGCCCAATTCGATACCCATTGGCGCGATGGGGAAATGGCCGCGCTCGTTTGTCTCGAGCGGCTCAAAATGGTGTCCCACCAGTTGATATACCTCCAGCTGGCTGGAGACGAACGAGAAGATGGCGTAATACGCTGGTCGGATACGGCGTTCGTAGATCCAGAATTTGCCCACATCCGGAGTGCGGTCCCGTTCGAGGCTGCCGTCGCCGGAGGCAAATTCGATCAGCAGCACCGGAGGTTCCTCTTCTTTCCACAGAACGTAGGATCGTCGAACCTCTCCCCCCAACATAGGGGGAACGTCGGGAACGTAGAACCAATCGGGTGCCAAACATCCCCTCAAGGGGGGATCGGTATAGCGCCAGTAGATGCCGGAGTTTTGACCGACGGCAAACTGTCCGTCCGGATGCAGCTGCTCCAAAACGGGCCACAGCGATTCGGTCAAGAGGATGCTTTGAGGATGTTCTTGAAAGTTTTCCACGATTGCACCATCCGAATCGGGAAGCTGCGTGTGATCGGGCAAGGCCGAATGAGCCGTTATGGGAGATGCAAGTGCCACGTCAATTACCTCCGCTTCTTATCTGTTATCAAGGATCGAGAGAGTCCTCGGTTGAGATGGACTCAGCTGCCCAATCCGCCCTTGACGATGGAGATTATGCCGACGACGAACAGGATGGGCGGGTAGAAAAAGATGTAACCACCCATCAAGCCAGCAACGAACCAGATGACAGCGATCACCATCATCAAGATCCCCCCGATGACCCCCGCATTGACGCTGCCGAACCAGCCCTGTTCAAAGCTGACTGTGGGACTGCGTCGCTTAATCTCGCGGCTTCGTTTGGGACGGCGCGGTCGAGGCGGTTCGTCTTCCTCATCTCGCCGTCGCGGTGGCGGCGACTCGTCTTCCTCGTCCCGTCGGCGAGAGGGCAGAACCTCCGGTGGATCGGTTTGAATTGCACTTCGGCGCGATCTGGGCGGAGATGAATCTTCGTGCCCCTCGCTGTCGGGCAGCACTTCGAACCCGGGGTCGTGAGACTCAACTCTATTCGCTGGAACCGAGAGAACGGACTGACAATCGGGGCAGCGAATTTTCTTACCGGCCAAGGTGTCCTTGACTCTTAAGGCTCGGCCGCAATCGCAACTCAATTCAATGGGCATGATCTTGCCTTTCCTGAAGGACGAAACCACGGCGATAGTGGATAAACCTCAATGTATCCTGCCTTGGATTCGAGAGCAAGAACGGTTGAAGAGTCGAACGATGGGATTCGCCCGCCCCGATACTCGCTTGGCGATCCGGGTCTCGCGGGACGAGGAGCTGGTGATGGAAGTGCCGATCGGATTTGTCATGCCCAGAGGGGGGTGAGACCCTACTTGCTTCAACCCCCTCTGGACCGTAGGCAAAGCTAATGGGAGCTTATGGAGCTGGAGTGCCGCTCCACGCCACCGAAACGAGCCATCGAATGGCTTCCACAAGATTCATCCCCGCCATCAGAGCAAAACAAGCCAACCAAAAATGGGTGGTCAAACGATCGCCCCAATACACCGGAGGTTTCGAGCTCTTTGACCCTCCAGCAGGAGAAACCGGCCGAAAAGGCACGCGCAACTCGACGGCGGGAACGGGCGGAGCGAGAAGAGCGGTTTGAGTACTCACGAACAAAGTCCTCCCGAATCCAAGAAGTCGTTCCCCAAGGCAGCTCTCCAAATGAGCAATTCGTTTGCCACGAGCGCCGCGAAACTCGTTCGCCTCGATTCGCGGAACGATCGTTCGCCCTCAAAACCTGAAAACGGTGCAAATTCCAAGCGCTTTTGAATGCCGATTGCCCTGTATGAGTGGCATGATGTCGAGGAGGAGCCGCGCCAATTCCACCTTCCACGACCGAAATCTGTGCGATATGGTAAGACATCGTGTGCGGATCGGGCACACTGCGCGGGGCACCGAGCGTTCGCATCTCGAGATTCAGAAAGCCGGGAGGAACGCATCGCGCTCGCCAGAAGCATTTCGTTCGTTCGATCGTGCGCGGAGAAAGGTTGTGGAACAAATCAATGCTCGTTCGATTTTGAGTCCAGCGACGGGTTTCATTCGCCGAGGGGGATTCGATTGGACGTGCAATCCCTACGTCGGTTGTAGTTTCGGCTGCACCTACTGCTATGCGATGTTCCTTCCGCAGAATCGTCGTCCGCGCGAAGACTGGGGCAAGTGGTTCCAGGCGAAGATAAACGCTCTGGAGTTGGCGCGGAGGCAAGCGCCCAAAGTCGCCGGTCGATCCGTCTATCTATCCAGCGTCACCGATCCGTACTTGCCGGCAGAGCGCTCCTTGGGTCTGACGCGCGGGATCCTCGAAGCCTTGCTACCCTATCAACCGCGTCTCCTGGTCCAGACGCGCGGCCCTCTGGTGGCGCGCGATCTCGATGTGCTGGTCCGCTTTCGCTCCGTCCGCGTGAATCTGTCGATTCCGACCGATAGTGAGTCCGTGCGCCGCGCCTTTGAGCCAAAGGCTCCATCGTTGGAACCGCGTTGGCAAGCCTTGGATCGGGTGAGGGCAGCGGGCGTCTCGACCGGGATTTGCATTACGCCGATGTTGCCGTTAGAGAATGCCGATGGGTTCGTGAGGCGAATCGCCGCCTTCGCCCCCGATGTGGTGGTGACGCAACACTTTCACGATTCCGGAGGCGGCTTCGGAGCGGATACCGGTTTAGCGGCTCGAAGCCTATTAGCGCGCAACCGATGGACCGAAGATGATTATCGTCGCTGCCTTGCCATGCTCCGTGATCGCCGCACGGTTTACGAGGCAGAAGCGGGCTTCTTTCCTCCCAGCTGAATCCCAATCCTCGCTCTCGGAACGATCCAGCGCAATTAGGGAGTCATCCGTCGGTCGCGGTCGAATTCCAGAGGGTTGCGGAGGAGTAGCGCTTCCGGCACATGTTCGGTGAAACTGGCGCGTAGGAACGATTCGTTGGCCGTGTTCTCCAACAGGCGGCGCACCAGATACGCCATACCCGGTAGCAGTTGGCCATACGGTGTGTACACGCGGACGCGCTGGTTGAGGGAGACGAGGGTATCTTTGATCGGCTCGGCCATGCCGTAAAGCATTTGGATTTCGAGACTGCCCGGAGGAAGGCGAAGCGTTTGTGCCACGGCCAGCGCATGGGCCAAACTGCGGACGTTGTGGCTGGCCAAGGCGGGACGCAGCCAACGGCGGTTCCGCAACAGAAAATCGGTGAGACGTTCGTAGTTCGCATCGGTCTCCCATTTGTGCGACCATACGGGATTAGGCCAACCGTTTTGCACGGAGACGATCGTCTCGTAGTCCCAATAGGCCCCCTTGACGAGTCGAACCGTTACCGGCGTGCCGCGCCGTTGGGCCCAGCCAGCCAATTCTTCAAGATCGTGGGCCGTGTCGCGCAGATAGGCTTGTATGGCGATGCCGACGTGAGGCCAATCGCGGAACGAGGCCTCATCGAGAACCTCGCGGAAGATTTGAAGGGTTAAGTCTTTATAGGAATGTTGCTCCATGTCGATGTTGACGAAGGCGGATCGTTGGCGTGCGGCGTGCAGAATCGGACGCAATCGAACGCGCACGGCACGGCTCGTACCGTCGGGATCGATGGGGTCGAATTGACTGTACAATGCCGAAAGTTTGACCGAGACGTTGACGCGCGGAATGGGTCCCATGTCGTCGCGATCGATGAGGTCGACTCCTTTCCAAGCATTGACTTCACCACTGAGACCGTCGATGAGTTCGAGATAGTCCGCCTGCGCCCGTTCGGCTTCGGCTTCGGTGATGGTTGCCTCGCCAAGCCGGTCGACGGTGAAGGCGAGCGAGCGCCGGCGTTGTAAGGCAATCGAGTCGAGCGCTTCTTCCAGATTCGAGCCGGCGATGAACTTGCGCGCCAGGCGCTCGGCGGAGCGATAGGCCGTCGCGGCAAGCCATTTTCCGAGCAAGCCGCCACGCGGCAAGTAGCGCAGCGCGAGTGTCAGCCAGCCGGGCAAGTGTTCGCGCGCCTCGCCAAAGTATTCGCGCAGGTGGCGCACGATCGTCTCCGGCGTGCGCAACAACGGCAACACATCGACGAAGCGAAAGAGTTGCAGTTTGATCGCTTCGTCTGCCATGCTCCATTCCATGAGCCGTTCGTCCCACCACGCGGGACCGAATGGAACCATCGGCGTATGCCCCAATCGGGCGAAGATCTCGCGGCCAAAACTTGCCGTCCGTTGCTCCACATCCGCCGCTAAATCGCTCTTCATGCTTTCACCTCGCTCTTCTGCTTGATACTATGTCTAGCATGGTTTGCGGACAGCTTTGTAGGATGAGCCGAGCCATGAAAGCCCCGCTTGACGCCGTTCGGTTCGCCGCGACTCGCTCGGCTCACCCTACAAATCCCTTGTGGATTGCATGAACATGAGTGAATTGGTCATCGGTTCGTTTCAGGTGCTAGGCACGCTCGGTTCGGGGGCGCACAGCAAGATTTTGCACGTTCGCCGCAGCGCCGACAGTCGCAATTACGCCCTCAAAGTCGTCCCGATTGAGGGCAAGGACGACCAGAAGTTTTTGGAACAAGCGCGCCACGAGTTTCGCGTTGCGAACATGCTCGATCACAAAAATCTCATCAGGGTGTATGCACTGGAGACGATGAAGGATTGGCTGTTCCGCATCCGTAAGGTGCATTTGCTCATCGAGTACGTCAACGGCAAGACGCTGGATTCATGTCCCGCGCTCCCCCTGCCGAAACTGGTGCAGATATTTAAATGCGTTGCCGACGGCCTCGTTCACATGCACCGTCGAAAGGTGTATCACGCCGACTTGAAGCCGAACAACGTTATCTTGAGCCGCTCTGGCGACGTGAAGATCCTCGACTTTGGCTTGGCGACGATCCAGGGCGAGGGGAAGGGGCGCATCCAGGGTACGCCGGAGTACATTGCGCCGGAGCAGGCCAAGCATAAAATGGTGAACGAACGCACCGACATTTACAATTTCGGAGCGACCATGTATCGCATGTTGACGTTCCGCCTGCCGCCTTCCGTGCTTCAACAGGAAGGCGGACTGCCCATCGACGGCAAAACATGGACCCGATTGTTGAAGCCGGTTCAGGAATTCAACGCGCAGGCACCGCCGGTTTTGTGCGATCTGGTGCATCGCTGTCTGTCGTTCAACGCCAATCAGCGTCCCGAACGGATGAGCGAAGTGCAGAGCGTACTCGATAAGTTGGCCGACGAGTTGATCGCGTCGCCGGAAGATCGCTTAGAAGCGCTGGAATGGTGATACCTTCCACGCGCTGGCGAGAATACGCTGGTTGTATGCGTCGAACTGGCAACGGAACGTAAACCGTCATGCAATCCTCAACCGTCCCCGAACACTTTATCCCTCTGGCACAGAGCGAATTGGTCGATTTTCTGTGCGCCGATCCCTCGTTGACCGACGACGAGCCTCGTTTGTTTCGCGTATTGTGCGAACAAATCGCTGCCGCCTATCACCGCGAGTATCATCGTCGATCGATCGAACTAAAACGGGTTTACCTGCCCTTCGACCCCGACAACGACATGGCACTCCTGCGGAAGTTGACCGCTGGGGAGAGGCAGGCCCGGCTCAACGATTTATTGAACGATTTCGCGTGGCTATTGAAACGAGCGGGGTTCCGGCATCTCAGTCGCGCCGAGATCGAACCGGCTCTCGAACGCTCCAGCGAATGGGGCATTCGTATGGACGTGGATTTCAGTGCTTTCGAGTACGTCGCAGTCTTTGCCCGCGGCGACACGACGCAACTGCGAGACTGCCGTCGCTGGTATAAAATCTATCGCGCCGAGGAGGTGGATGTACCGATCTATCGCCGCTTGGTTCTGATACTCAAACTCCGTCGCCATCCACGGCTGCGCGGTCCCATCGATACCGAAAATGTTTATCTGAAGATATTCAAAGACATTCCCAAACTCGATGTTTTGATGCTGTTGCCGGGAGCGCGGGTGCGGTTGAGTCGATTGGATCGCGGCAAAATCGGTCTACCGTTGTTGAGTGGCTTGGCTCTGGCGGCGTGGAACGTCTTGCAAGATCTGGCCGCACTGCTGGAACATTGGGCCGCGTCGCCGAACGCCATGTGGGCATTGGCGGCGGGAGGGATCGGCTACGGCTATAAATCTTTTTATAGCTATCAACAGACCAGGCAACGCTATCATCTCTCCTTGACTCAGAGCCTGTATTTTCAGAATCTCGATGGCAACGCCGGCGTCTTGACGCGCTTGATCGACGAGGCCGAGGAACAGGAAGCGCGGCTGACGGTACTCGCCTATTGGTGTTTGTGGCGCTACGGCGGACCCGAAGGGATGACGGCGTCCGATCTCGATGCCTCGATCGAGCTATATCTCGATCGCTATGCCGATTTGTCGTTCTTTTGTCGCCAGAAAGCGGCGTTGATGCAGCTGCAAAAGTTGGGATTGGTCGAGATGGCAGGAGAGAAGCTGCGCGTCGTGCCGCTGGCGAGAGCCGCCGATTTTCTGCAATTCGATCGTCGTCAACTGGGAGGGTCCGATCGTGGCCGAATATAAGGATCGCGAACATTTTATTCCGCTGCGCAAAAGCGATCTCATCGAACTATTGTGCCGAGATAACACACTGACGGCGGAAGATCGCAAATTATTGCGCAAGTTCTGCGTTCTCGTGTCGGCCGTATTTCATTTTGAATACCTCAAACAATTGGAAGAGTTAAAGGACGCTTACGCGCCTTTCGATCCGGATGCCGACACGAAATCGCTGCGACCCATCGGCGAAGACGCTAAACTGAAGGATGAGGGGGAATTGCTGGCGCGCTTTGCCTCGCTGATGGAGCGCGCCAATTTCAAACGGCTATCGCAAGAGGAGATACGAGGCGCGCTCCAAGAAGTGGCCACGGTATCGGGCATTCGCACCCACGTCGAATTGAATATGTTCGAGCATTTGCAAGTGTATGTGCGCGGCGACGTGATGGGCCGCATGCAACGGCGATCTTGGCGAAAACTCGGACGCAAGGAAGAATACTATGTGCCACAGTACCAGCGTCTAGCACTCCTGGTCAAACTACGGCCGCACAAACGTCTCGACCGCGAGATCGACACCGCGAGAGTCTATCTGAAGGTCTTTAAGGACATTCCGAAAGTCGATCGGGACATGCTTCTGCCCGGCGCGCGGGTGCGCTTCACGCGGCTCGACCGAGCGATTATTATCTATCCCCTGGCAGCGGGTATCGGCCTTACATTATACAATATAGGTGCCAGTATCTTACAATCGAGCGTTGCCGTCCTCGGCAGCCTGGTGACCTGGGGGCTTGCCGGCGCGATCGGAGGGTACGGCTATAAATCCTATTATAGCTATCAAGTCAAGAAGCAAGATTACAATTTGAAACTGACCAGGAGCCTCTATTATAAAAGCCTCGATAATAACTCCGGAGTCTTGATGCGCCTGCTCGATGAGGCGGAGGAGCAAGAGTGTCGAGAGACGTTCCTGGCCTATTTCTGCTTGTGGAAGTTCGCCCCCGCAGAGGGTTGGAAGTCCGAACAGCTGGACGATTACGTCGAATTGTATCTCGAAGGCAACGCCAATCTCAAAGTCGATTTCGAGATCGGAGACGCCTTGGACAAGCTCGAACGCTTGCAAATCGTCCGTAAAGTTAACGGTTGCTTCGTTGCCGAGCCGATCGACAAAGCGCTGGAACGCCTCGACTGGACGTGGGATCACTACTTTCAATACTCCAACGCGGAACCTCGAAGCGTCCGCGGGGTAGAATGAATCAGAGAACAGCCGGCGTTCTCAATAACGTCGCAACGACGATTGCTTCTTTCGCCTCTGCCTGCTTCGTTTGCAAGGGAGAAGTCATGTTTCTTCTTCGTGGCATCTTAATCTCGGCTCTTTCGCTCACCCTAACAACCGTCGCCTTCGCCGCACCCAACACTGGCTACCACCGCCGCCATCGAGTAAACAATGGAATCCAAGGCACGGTAGTACAAGTCCATCACGATCGTCTACACCGCAATGCCGGTTGGATCAAACTGCGTCACGGAACCGCCCGTTATTATGGACGTTCGCGCGGCTCGTCGGCGTTTGCTTCGGTATCTCGACGCAGGGGCGCTCGAAGCAGCGGCGTGATTACCGTGAATGTGAATAATTCGACGCGCTTCCAACGTTTGGGGCAACGCGGTCGAGGCGCGGGACGCATCGGCTTCGGCGCGATCCATCGGGGCGAGCGCGTCCGGGTGTACCTTGGTTCGCAAAGCATGGCGCGACTCGTCGATGTATTGCCGTATTCCTACTATCGAACGCGGCATCGCTACGGCTATGGAAATCACCAGCGCCGCTACTATGGCCGAAGAACTTTTTATCGGCGTCACCCCTTGGTTCTCCAACGGGCTCTCGTTCGTAGCGGTCGCTATCCCGTCCGTGTCAATCGACCGATCTTCGTGAATCGACCGTCTGTGAATCGTTGGGTGCCGCACCCTCTGATCCGAAGCGCGATTGTCGTGCAACAACACCGGCGCGCAGTTGAAGCACAACTAGTGAAACATGCGTCACAGCACCTTGCCAAGTCACCGCCCAAGCATCCCGCCGTCGTTCACAAGCCGACCCCGCCCAACCGAATCGTGGCACACCGGCCTCCGCCGCCAAAACACACCGCGGCACGCAAACCCTCACCCAAACCGCATCGTTCCGCCCCCCGACCACACTCGTCTGCACACCGACGGAAATAGCCGTCTCAGTCGACGCGGAGCCGGCAGGAATTCCTGCGCTCCGCGTCGATCCGATCGGGGCTAGAGATCAGAGATTGAGGGGAACATCCGACGCGCCCACGGACTTTTGGAGCGAATCATCCCCATTGACGGCCGTGTCATTTTTGACGGGAATCAGGGCCAGCACGAGGGAGAGGACAGCCAAGAGTCCGTAAGTTCCCGCCCAATGATACGGCGTTTGATACCGGACAGCCTCTTGAAATGTTTCCGGAATCTGAGCCAACACCCGCGTCGGCAGATCGATGACCTCGCTTCGCAGCGGCGAGTGCATGATCCCAAAAAACGAGAACACCCCGGCGAGGGCGAAGTAGAACGCGGCGCGCAACAAACGCCCATCGATCATCATTGCCAGGGCGGCCGACCAAATCAGGCTGGTAATGATAAAGCCTCCGGCCAGGCAGCGCAACGTTTGAACGAACAGACGCGCCGGGGGTTCGGGATCGCGCACTCCCAAGGCCATGTTAAGCGGAATGGTGAGCAAGTACGCTAGCGCGGGGAGAATGGCCAATGCCAGTGCGGGGTAGTGGCGCGACGGCGTTGCTTGAAACGATTGGGACGTGATCTCTAACCCGACGAACACCAGAATCGGAAACAGCGCGGCACGCGGCAGCCACTCAAAGAAGAGTTGAAATCCCCCAAAATAGCCGACTCCACCGACGAACAGAGCCGTAGCCAAGGTGTAGGCGGCCCGGCCGCCCATTTTCTTGTAGGCGGGATGACCGATATACGGCGTCGTTTGGATGACCCCTCCGAGCAAGCCGGCGAATAGCGAAGCGATGCCTTCGGTCACGAGGATCGAGCGCGTGTCGTAGTCGTCGCCCGCGGCAGCGGCACTCTCGGTGCAATCGATGCCGCCAACGATGGTTGCCAGAGCGAAGGGCAAGACTATTGGCACCTTGCCCAGCGCGAAAGCGAACACCTGCTGCCACCATGCCGACGATCCACTGCCGTAGAAGGACATCCATTCCGACGGCTGCCGGACAAGTGCCGTACTCTCTCCGTGTTCGGGAGGGGGCACGAGTTGCAGACCCAGTGGCTCGATCCATCGACAAATCTGAAAGACGAAAGCACCCAACAAGACGGCGGCCAGCGCCCCAGGAAAGCGCCCCGGCAAGGGACGATGCGCGATAAGGGTCCACAAAACCAGCGCCAATGCCGTCATGCCCACCAAGGGAGTTGCCGCGATGCCGTCCTGAGCCAACGGTAGGAAAGCGATCAACACCAAGGCAATCGAGGCCAAGGATCCCAACAGCCCCGCTCGCGGAACCAAGCGTCGCAGAGCGTTGCCAAAAGGCGCGCACACGATCTTAAAAATCCCAGTTAGAATCAACACGGTTAGGCCAACGTGCCAGGCAAACGTCATGGCCCGTTCGCGATCGCCGCCGGCGACGTGAAAATAGCCTTCGTTCAGAGCGGGCAAAAGAACCAAGAAAGCGATGCCAAACGTGCTGGGCGTGTCCAATCCCAAGGGCATCGCCGTCACGTCGTCGCGCCCTAGCCGGCGCGCCAAACGAAAGGCCAACCAAGTGTAGATGACATCGCCCAACAAAACGCCCAGCGCCGTGCCGGGAAGCATGCGCGTCAGCACGAACTCGGACGTGAAAAAGATCTGTCCTTCCTTGACCTGTCGCTCGATCGGAAGCGAACTACCGATGAGGCCAACGAGCAATACCATCACCGTCACGTTGTCGAGCATCAGGCCAAAGAAGGCGTTGATGTCGCCGCCGCGCGCCCAAGCATAGCGCCGCATGGTGCATCTCTCCTCAACTCGCCATCGTTCGGGCCATCAACTTGCGGGAGGCGTCAAGAATTGCCGTACCACGGCCGCGAGTATCTCTGGATGGGTGTAACTCGGAAGGTGGCCGCAGCCTTCGATCACGACGCGGCCGGCATTGGGCAGACCTTGCACCAGCATCTCATCGTGGACGCGAGGCACCACCCTGTCGAGGTCGCCGCAGACAATGAGCATCGGCTGCCGGATCGACGGTAGGATCGGACGCAGATCGACTTCGTTGAGAACGCACGCCTGATGGGCAAATGCGGAGACGCGCGCGCTGCCCGAACAATCGAGGAAGTACTTCCAAACGCCGGGAGAGGTTCTTCCAAACTCTTGCCCCGTCGTCTTGAGCAACGCTTTCTCGCGCAACGGTATGGTTGCCATGCTGCCCGGAAGGAATCTGCCCCAATACGACAGGAACCGTTCGGCGCGGTGTAGGGGTCGATGTGCGAATCCGCCTTGCAGAATGCCGCGTGGCAGTCGCTCTGGGGCTTCGTGCATCGCTCTCAGGACGATCGTAGAACCAAACGACGAGCCATGAACGTAACTTTGACGCACTTCCAGCCGGTCGAGCAAGGCCCACAAGTCGGCGACGAGATGATCGTGAGTGCATTGGCGCAAGCGCGCACCGTCGCCGAAGCCGCTCGGAAGATCGTAAGCGATGCAACGGAAATGCGCGGAGAGACGGGAGATCGGCAGCACGAAGGATCGGCAGCTGTCGCCCGCTCCGTGGACGAAGAGGAGAGGCGGCCCTTCGCCCCAGCTGTAGTAGCGCAAACGATAGCGTCCCGTATCGCAAACGCCGTGGACGGCTTCGCGCTCGAACCGCGCTTGCGCCTCGGCCAGGTCGATGGGTGGGAGCTGTTCGCCGGGGTGTAGCGCGCAAACCTCGGCACAGGTCAGCGGGCAGTCGGAAGCGTTGCCGGTCGCGCATGGAGTCTGAGTGCTGACCGTGGAGCCATATTCGAGGGGAAGTTGCTCGTTCATCCTTAATAGAATACCACATTTTGTCGCACGGGGAATCGTCCTTCCGAGCGAGGGCGCAATCGACTGTCGGCAATCGGCTCAAAGACAGTAGTTCCCGTCAATTCAACGGCGGAATGGAGGTCGTCGAACCGCGAAGAGAGATGAAAAATTCTTGAGAATTCGATTGACGCGCTAAAATTCGTTGATATGCTACTACTTGACTCGTACAAAGCCGATGGGGAAGGTAGACAAAGAGAAGCGCGCAACGTACCGTCGCACGCGCAGCTGTCCGTCCGTCCCAAGCCCTTCGCGTCGTACCACCATCGACTGTTTTCGTTCTTGCTCCCGGCCGCTCGAAACGGGTAGGAAGAGCCGTTCCGGACTGTGGGCAGCGTTTACTTTTTTCTGTGTTTTCTTGGGGGAGTCCGCGCGTTCGCCGCTGCGCCAATGCTCCGTCAAAGCGGATGGACAGGATCGCGCCAGCGCTGCGCCGAAGTAACGCCGGACGTGGAGGAATCAAACTTGAGCAATTCGACGACCACCGTGCGTACTCGCGTCGCCAAGGTGACGCCGCCTTCCGCCTCACCGATCCGTGTCAGCGACGAGACCATCGTTCGCCTGACCGACGTGTTCAACATGCTGGCCGATCCGTCGCGCTTGAAGATCATTTTGGCTTTGGCCGAATTCGGCGAGATGCACGTCTCTGCCCTGTGCGACATGCTCGGCCAAACGGAAGGACGTGCCAAGTATTCGCAACCCGGCGTCAGCCATCACCTGACGTTGATGCGCATGGTCGGTCTCGTCGGCTTTCGCCGCGACGGAAAGCACAACTATTATCACCTAGTCTCGTCGCAAATCCGCGACCTCTTCGAGCAGTTCTTCGCCGAATCCGGCAACGGTGCCAAAGCGTTGCAATTCGAGGATTTCGCTCTGACGTTCAAACGGAAGTAACCGTGCAGCCAACTTCGGCGCGAGCAAGGAGCCGACTTCCTCGCGCCGAGGGCCCGCGCGATTGCAAGCCAATTCATTGGATGTTAAGACGGCGGACCCAGGCGGCCTCTCGGGCGATCTCTTCTTCGCTCAATCCGCTGGAGCGATGAATCTCGGTGCGAGCCATTCTTCCGCTCGTCATGTCCAGTGCCATTACGTCGATAAGACCGTTGCTACCCACGCCGCAACGCACTTGCACCGGCGACGATTTGGGCAGGTTAGCCGGCAGTCCTTCGATCCAACATTCGCCGATGCTGATGCAGGCGTCGGCTTGGCTGGCTTCGCCTTGCAGCACTTTGACGCGGACGCGCGATTGATTCTCGGAGACCGTGCAGTAGATCCGGCTGGCCGCCGTAGGCAGCTGCGTGTTCTTGGAAATGAGAATGTCGTTCACACGCTCTTGCCCCTGCTTGACCTCAATGCCGAGGCTGTGGGCGTTGACGTTGATCTCCACCACCGACGCCAGCACGCCTTGCGCCTCTTCTTCCAAGAACAGTTCCTCGCCGAAATCGCGCGCGGCGACGATGCCGGCGTGCAGCGCTGCGCCGCGCGCCACCACCTCGCTCACCGCCAGTGAATTGTCCGGCTCCTTGCCGGTCAGTTCGTGCAACATCTGCCGCGTCATCGGCATGTGCGTCGATCCACCCACCAACAGAATCCGATCGACCTGCTCCCAAGTGAGTTTCGCTTGCCGTAAAAGCTGTTGTGTCGTCAGCCGCGTGCGGACGAGGAGATCGCGTGTAAGCGTCTCGAACTCGACTCGTGAGAGCGGCACGGTAAGCACCTGGCCGGCGTGCATGCAAGTCAGTGTCGTCTGCGGAAGTTTGCTTAGGGTGCGCTTGGCGCGTTCGGCGGCGCTGCAGAGATTGACGAGCGCTTGCGGATCGGAGCGAGGATCGATGCCGGTCTGATTTTTGAATTGAGTGCAGACGCGCTCGACGATGCGGTCGTCCCAGTCCTTCCCTCCGAGCCGCACGTCGCCTTCGATGGCCAGCGTCTGAAAGTGTTGATGCGACAGACGAACGAGGGTCACATCGAACGTCCCGCCGCCCAGATCGTAGACGAGGACAATGCGTTCGCCTTGTGGAAGAGCCACCGGTTCGCCGCGCGGGGTCGCATGGCTCGTTTGCAAGGAGTAGGCCAAAGCAGCGGCGGTCGGCTCGTCGAGGATGTCGAGAACCTCCAGGCCGGCGATGCTTCCGGCATCCTTGGTCGCCTTGCGCCGGGTGTCGTCAAAATAGGCCGGTACCGTGATAACGGCTCGCCGGATGGGTCCGATGCGCAGTTCGGCATCTTGAACGAGTTTGCGGAGGATGATAGCCGACAGCGTTTCGGGACGAAACTCGCGCCCGGCGACAGGACGACCATAACTAGGATGGCCCATGCGACGCTTGATCAGTGTGGCCACGCGATCGGGTTGTTCCAATGCCACATCGAGCGCGGCTTGACCGACCACGGCGGCTTCGTTGTCGAGCAACAGTACGGCGCTGGGCGTCAGCATATCGCCGTCTCGATTGGGCAGCGTGATCGGCTGGGCCCGGTCGTCCAAACTTGCGATGGCCGAGAAAGTCGTGCCCAAATCGATCCCGACCAACTTGCCCGTGCCGTCTCCCATTCCCTATCCCTTTAAGCGCTGAACTCGGTGAAGGCGAACTCTCCCCGTGCGGAAATTGTAACCGTATCGAGCGCCGGACGGAAGAGGATGACAGCCTCAGTGAACGACGCCGACGAGAACGACCTCCGAATTGGCCGTGGAAAGTCTCAAATCTCGAACAATCGCTGCGCGTTGATTGTCGTTTGCTCCGCCAAGCGTTCCGGCGAGACTCCCAACAGTTCCGCGAGGCAGGCCGCCGTGTGGACGACATGAGCCGGCTCGTTGCGCTTGCCTCGATGCGGTACGGGAGCCAGATAAGGACTATCGGTTTCCACCAGGACGCGGTCGAGCGGTTGTTGTGCCGCCGTCGCGCGCAAGGCCGCCGCATTCTTGTAGGTCAGCATCCCCGCGAACGAAAGATAGAGTCCCATTGCCCGGCAAGCCTCGGCCATGTTTGTATCGCCGACGAACGAGTGCATGACGCCGGAGATCGGGCCGAAACGGTCGTAGTCGTCTCGCAAGACGCGCAGCATGTCGGCTTCCGCTTCGCGACAGTGAATCACTGCGGGGCAGGCGGAACGGCGCGACAGTTCCAGATGGCGGACGAAATACTCTTCTTGGATGGCAAAAGGCGTGTTATTCCAATGTCGATCCAGCCCCGTCTCGCCGATGCCGACGACGCAGGGATGCCCGGCCGCAGCGACGATGTTATCCCAAGCCGTCGCGTCCGCTTCGACGATGCTGTTGGGATGTAGACCGACGACGGCCGAGAGCATGACATGGCGTTCGGCCAAAGCAATGCAGGCGGAACTGGAAGCGGCGGTCGTGGCGATGGTGAGGATCTTGGCAACGCCTGCGGCACTGGCGCGTTGAAGAACGACAGGGAGATCGGCGGCGAACTGCTCGTCGTCGAGGTGAGCATGGGTGTCGATGAGTTCGATCACGTCAACTCGCGGTTGCTTGAGGATGGCAGGCCGCCAGCGCTTCCAGTCGAGGCAAGTGGTGACGTTTGAGAGTCAGAAGTTTCTCCATCTCACGATGCCCAGCCGAGTCCTTCATTTCTGCCAAATCGCGTTCGACCTCGTCGATGGAATGTCGCTCGTACTCGATCAGTCGCGGCAAGATAAAGTCGAGGGCGAGGAAATTGATCGTCGTGAATTGCGAGGGAAAAGACGGCAAAAACGGCAGCGGAACGCGATGTCGAACGAGGAATCGCCCCAGGTGCGTCACGGCGTCGCGTTCTTCGACGATCAACTCGTGAAGCTGCCTTAGCGTTCGAGTCTCCGTCGATGAGGTCCACGGATACGCCTCGGTCACATACATGAGTACGGAGCGGCTTTCTCGACGGAGCAGGTTCTGCAGCAGTTCTTGCGAATGCGAATCGATCACGGTTGTTGTCCTTTCGGGCCGCCTGCGCCTCTTCCGCCTCGATTTTCTCTTCCTCCGCCTCCCGGCGGCTGTTGCTTTCCTCCTTGTGGCCCTCTCATGCCTCCGCCCCCGCCTCCCGGCGGCGGTGGTCTCATCATACCTCCGCCCCCGCCTCCCGGCGGCGGTGGTCTCATCATACCTCCGCCCCCGCCTCCACCTCGTTGCGGCGCTTGCATCAAATCCGTCGCGGTGGGGCCGCCTCGCCAAGCGAAGCGGTCGGTACCCTCGCGGGTAAAGCGATCCAGGGGCGACCACAAGATACCGAGGACGAAGACTGCCAGGGCGCAAGTGGTGGAAAACACAACCGCTTCGATCGGCTCACGAAGCGGTACCGGCTCGCGTCCCTCAAGATCTTCGGCGCGGCCTTCGAGAATCATCACCTTCAAAACCTTCAGATAGTACACCGCGCTGAAAACCGAGTTAACGCCGCCGACGATCAGGAGTCCGAAGAGGGTCGCCCACATGCCGGTATCTCCCTTGCGATACCAGGCTTGGCTGGAATCCCACAGAACGCTGAACACTTGAAACTTGGCCGTGAAGCCGACCAGAGGCGGCAATCCCAGTAAGCTCAGCAGAAACACGGATAGAGTCACCACCATCCACGGCGACCGGCGAACTAAGCCGCGAAAGTCCCTTAACTCTTCCGAGCCGGTCTGATTGCGGAGATACGCCGTCACCGCGAATGCGCCCAGGTTCATAAACAGGTAAGCGA
>JAKBCS010000253.1 GCA_021807595.1 Planctomycetota bacterium
GACGTACGACCGGCGTCACGGCTTGATTGTCGGCACACTCCAAGCTCGGTATGGTCGGAGAGTCCGGGGATCGTAGGGAACAAACCTCATCGAGCGCGTTTTCCTTGGGACTCGGCGGGTTATCGCCCGTCGAATTCGCCTGGTAGCGCGCTACGAAAAGTCTTCGAACCACAGCAGAAGCACGCGGCGAACGAGGTGTCTCTCCACTGTCGCCGCAAACCAGGTGTTGCAGGAAATCCATGCACGAGGGATAGCGATCTTCGGGGCGCTTGGCGAGAGATCGCGCCACAATCGGACGATCCGCGGGTGGCAGCGGCAACAGGTCGGGCTGCGCCGTCCCGTGCAGCAACATCAACTGAAACAGATCTTGACTCCAGAACGGCAGCGTTCCCGTCAGAAGCTGTTGGTAGACGATGGCCAAACTGTACTGATCGCACTGCCGACTGACTTGGCCGCGCAGTAATTCGGGGCTGACGTAGAGCGGCGTCAGGCCGAACTGATGCTGCGAGGGCGACGATCTGTCCGCGTCGGTTTCGGTGAAACGCTTCACGAGTCCGAAATCCGCCACCTTCACATGGTTGCCGATGAGAAACAGATTGTGCGGTTTGATGTCGAGATGTTGCAAGCCGTGACCGAAGTTCATCCAGTCCAGCGCCTCGGCCACTTCCAGCATGTAGCCCAGCAACTCCTCGCGCGGAATGCCGGGGAGCCGACTATTGTGATACTCGTTGAAGAGATTAAAGAGGCTCTTGTCGGCCAATTCCATGACCACGACGAGTACGCCGTCGATCCGTTCGACGCGCTCGATCGAGAGAATGTAGGGGTGACGGATCGTTTTGATCCGTTGCAGAGCTTGCTGTTCCCGTTCGGCCAGCCTTGCTTTCTCGTTGTCGTTGGCCACAAACTTGATGGCTTTAAACAGTCCGCCCGGCGCTTCACACTTCCAGACTTCTCCGAACCCTCCCTTTCCCAACGGCTCGATCAAGCGATAGCCGGGGATCGGTTCGCTATCGGGGGCAACAGACCAAGTTGACGTACTTGGGACTAAGGCGAATTCTTGATTCACCGCGTTCACCTGGGCGAATGATGTCCATGGAGGGCAAGCACACGAACTCGCGCTCCTTTCAGCGACACCGCAAGATTAGGTCACGGCTTGAATCGCGTCCACTCGCGGTTGAAAAATGAGAGATGTGCCTTAAACATCCGTCTTTAGTAAACAATGCAACATGCAATCGATGGCCTGGGGGATATAGTTCTCTTCGGCGAACAACGGCACACCCAACGGCAACGTCAAGGTGTATCCCAGCGCAGTGCGAATCATTTCCCACGCGCCGACGCGGGGGTCGAGCGAACGGCGAAAGACGCCGCTCTGCTGGCCTTCGGCGATGATCGCGGCCAACAGCGTTTCGCTATCGAGATAGAACGAACGCAACAGCGCCACGATCTCCTCGTCGTCCGTTTCGACGAGCGTGCGGTGCATGATGCGATATTCCAACGCGCGTTCGCGCGTCGAACCGAGATAGGCGTCGGCGATGGCGTGCAGCTTGGCCAGAGGATCGGAGAAGTTGGCCATTTCTCCGCGCCAGCGTTCGAGAGTTGCAGCGCGAATCTCTTCGAGGACTTCGAGAAAGAGTGCCTTTTTGCTCTCGAAATGGCGATAGAGAACCGGCTCGGTAACTCCGGCGGCTTGGGCAATCTTTTCGGTGGTGGTGGCGTGATAGCCCTGGGTGACAAAGAGACTCTTCGCGTGGGCCAGCAGCTGCCGTTTCCGTTCCGCCTTCGTCAGGCGCGGCGTGGACCGAGAGGCATTGTCTCGGCGACGTTGCGGGGAAGTCATCGTTGGCACCTGAGTGACCGTCGGCGTTCGCATTCGAAGCGTCGTACTATCTTAGTGCTAACGCAACAAATGTCTCGCTCGGAGCCGGAAGCGCCAGCGACGGACGAGAGAATTGCCTCAATAAATGCTTTCGATGACCGCGACCCGGCGCTCGTTGGTCATCCGCCGGTAGAACGCCGCCAGGTCGGGAAACCATTCGCGGGCAAACGCCAACTCGTCGGCTCGTTCGTCGGCCTCCACCTCGCGCATCTCCGAGAGGTCTTCCGGCATCCAACGATCCGGTTGGATGCCTTGCAGATAGTCGGCCAAGCGCGCCACATCGCCTCGGTCGTTGTATCCCGCACGATCCGGTCGATAGATTGCCCCGCCGAAGGAAACGTCGCGGCTGCCGCACAGGGCTTGTCGGATGGGAGAAGAATGCTCTCGTGGAGGTCGATCATCTCCCTGTTCCTGGGGTGCCAACAGGCAGCACAAGGTCTCGGCAACGTGGGGAAATTCGGGGATTTCGACGGCCGCGAAGAGGAGAATCTCGCCGGTGAGCTGACGCCAATACGAGCGGTCGAACGGAAATCCCTCGGCGATGCGGGCGACGAAGGGAGTTTCTTCCGCGAGATGAAAGCGGCGCGCATATTCTTCAGCGGCGGGAAGCATTTCTCGACACAGCGACCGACATGGGGCGAAGCTGCGTCGCCTCCAACTCTCGGCGAGGGACGGACGGATGCGTTGAGAAAAGAAATCCGCGTCGAGGCAGAGAAAGTATTCGGCCATACCTATGCCGTCGCCGCCTATTCTTGGGGGAGCCGACAGCAAGAGGGACTGCAAGGCGGCAGATTCGGGTTGCAACTCATCGGCAATCCTTCGCTTTCCGCGCGCGGCTGGGCCGGCACGCTCCATTGCTTTTCCAAGCGATGACCGTGGCATTCGGGGCATTCTACGTCTTCGCCATTGAAGACCAGCGCCTCGAACGAGTGTTCGCACTTGCAACAGGTGTATTCGTAAAGCGGCACGATCTTCTCCTCGCAGTTAGAAACTATCGCTGAAACTCCCCTCTTCCGCTGAGTTCAGGGGGAGAGGGGCTTCTCGGATCGCCTCTTAACGGCGACGACGGCGGTAAATCTCACTCGCTCGCAACAAGACTTCGTTCTCGTGAGGGGTAAGGTTTTCCTTGCCGACGCGAGAAATCTTTTCCAGAATAGCGTCCATTTGATCTTCCAACCGCTCGTCCTCAAGCGGCGCGACGGCAGCGGGCGCATGAACCGGGGTTCGTTCCTCTTCTTCTCGATAGACGCGCAAGCGCGGACGTGTCAGTTGTCGCCGCCACATGCGCCATTGGTTCCACGACGGCAGCCATTCGCTGAGACGCCAATGCAAGCGATAGTACACACCAGCGAACAGCGCGCCGCCGAGATGGGCGGCTACGGCCGTGCCGGTTTGAGCTTCCGTAAGAAATTCGTGAGTATCAATGGCGAGATAGAAGACCAGGAACAACCACAAGGGAACCGGCAGGATCAAAAACAACAGGATCGTGCGCTGCGGATAGTGGATGGCGCAAAGGGTCAGCACTGCCATCACGCCGCCGGATGCGCCGACGCAGATCATGTGCGGATCGTGCATCCAGGCCAACGCGCTGAAGAAGAACAGTAACCCTGCCCCCACGCACGACGCCAGATAGAATGTCAGAAACTCGCGCGGCCCATAGAGATCTTCCATGTCGCTGCCGAACCACCACAGAAACAGCATGTTGAACAGAATGTGAAAAATGCGGTACGGATCGTGGAGAAAGGCATAGGTGAGCAAACGCCACACTTCGCCGTGCATCACGCGCTGGACATTGAGGTCCAAGGCAGAGGTGAACCAGCCGCCTTGTCCGGAGCGCGTCAACACCTGCACGAGAAAGAAGAGGATGTTGACACCAACGAGCCATTTGCAGACTTTGCCGCGCTCAGCGAACGATCCGAGGAAGCTCGGCCCTTCACGACGAACGTAGTCGCGGTCATATATTCCCATGTGCGATCCGCCCCGGTATGAGGATCGGAGCAAAGGCGATCTCGACGCCTCCACCGCCGCGCGTCGCCCGTCTTCACGGCGGTAGCCTACCATTCTTTTACCACATGAGACGGCAGGAAGGAAAGCCCCTAACGCCGAAAAGCGAACGCGGAGACATTCGCGCCTTCGATTTTTGCCGTCGAACCGAACCTCCGGATCGGTCTCCCCATTCTCACGCCCCGCGTGGAAAAGCACGCCCGGACGGTCCTCGTCCCGTCTCTGGCGTTCTCCGGCTCCCGCCGGGAAGTGGGGAAACTTGCGTTCCTTCGCCGGAGCGTGGGAACGAGAGACGAGAGAGAATAAAGCATTGCGTGGGGTATGTCAAAGTCCTAAAATAAATCGTACCGGGTAAATCCTCGTCGGTCGGGCATAGCAGCCTGCCTTCACTATGTTT
>JAKBCS010000117.1 GCA_021807595.1 Planctomycetota bacterium
CGGGGGGAGAGGGGTTGGGGTGAGGGGGGCGAGAAGCCACGGAAAAATGCACCCCTCAACCCCTCTCCCCTGAGTTCAGGAGAGATGGGAGCTTTCGGAACAGAATCTTAGTCCCTCTCCCCCTGTACTCGGGGGGAGAGGGGTTGGGGTGAGGGGGGCGAGAAGCCACGGAAAAATGCACCCCTCAACCCCTCTCCCCTGAGTACAGGAGAGAGGGGAGCTTTCGGAACAGAATCTCAGAGAGAACAAGAGAAATTCAGGGGTTCATTCATATCCTTTTTTCTTCTCGGCGTTCTCTGTGTTCTCCGCGGTGAAATGATTTGACTTTGATTTATCGGGAGTGAGGCTGCCGTGAGTGCGACCGGCGAGACTAGCACGCAATTGGCCCTCCGCGACCCGGATATTCGCCTCATGCTGCGCGTGCGCGACGACGATGCCGCGGCGTTCGCGCAATTGGTCGAACTGTATCAGCATCGTCTCGTCGCCGTCATGCACCATCTGGTGGGCCATGCCGACGAAGCCGAAGATCTCGCGCAAGAGGTGTTTCTGCGCGTCTATCGAGCCCGCAAGAAGTACCGACCGCGCTCCAAGTTTTCGACGTGGTTGTTTACCATCGCCAACAACTTGGCCCTCAATGCCCTGCGCTCTCGTCAACGCAAGCCAATCGTGTCGCTGCCGGCGCAAGACTCCGGGCCGTTGGGACCGCGTCCCGCCGAACAGCTGGTTCCCGATCGCCGTAGCGGTCCCATGCAGCGCTTGCAGAAGCAGGAATTGGCCGCACTCGTTCGGCAAGCACTGGAAGGACTGAACGAACGCCAACGCATGGCCGTCGTTCTCAATAAGTTCGAGGACATGAATTATGCCGAGATCGCCGAGGTCATGGGACTGACCACGAAGGCGGTTAAGTCGCTTCTCAGTCGGGCGCGCATGAACCTTCGATCCGCGCTCAGCAGTTACATTTACATGGATGGCGAGTCCATCCCGGAAGTCGAGGAAGAGAGCTAACGGAGCCGAAAGCGTAGGCCGCGGAGATAAAAACCGATGTCGCTTACGCTTCCGGCTCCGATGGAGATGCCATCGTGACCGATCCTGCGAATCTCAACGAAAAAGAGCGCAACGACCTCGTCGCCTATCTCGACGGCGAATTACACGGTGAGGCCGCCCGCGAGTTGGAGAGAAAGCTGCATCTCCTCCCGGCGGTGCGCGCTGAGGCCGACGCGCTGCGGCGCACCTGGGAATTGCTCGATTTCCTGCCGCGCCCAGAACCGTCGACCAGTTTCACCCATCGCACGGTGGAGCGACTATCGCCCGTTCGCGCCGGTGAAGATCGGCGGGGGCGACGTTGGCGCTCCCTCGGTCTGGGATTGACTTGGGCGGCCGGCTTGTTGGTGAGCGGCTGGGCAGGCTACGCCGGCTACAATTGGTTGGTGCCTCGACAGCCCGGCGAGCGCGAACTGATTCACGATCTCCGCATCATCGAGAACAAACGGCTGTACGAGCGCATGGAAGACCTCGATTTCTGGCGCGCGCTGGAGGCACCGGATTTGTTTGGTGATGAGTCCTCGAACACATGACGGAGGGGCGCGTGTCCATCATTCGCTATTGCTGTGTCTTGACTCCGATGCTGGCGTTTTTATTGGTCGAATCTCCCGATCCCCAGTCGGATGATCCCGCTCCCACCGCGGAGCGACAACACAATCGTCAACTGCTGCAAAAGTGGAAGAGCGATCCGGAACACTCTGCACGTCTACAACGGGATCTGCGCGCGTTCTGGGCGCTGCCGGATGCCAAGCGCCATCAACTTCGCCAGCTCGATGCGGCTTTTCAGCAACTCGATGCACGCACGCGGAAACGCCTGTGGCGGGTGGCCGACCGCTACGTCGATTGGCTCGAACGCTTGCCGGAAGACGAACGACATCGTCTTGAGGAGACAGAGAATCTCTCCGAGCGCTTGGAACTGATTCGGACGATCCGGGAACGGCAGTGGATCGAGAGTTTGCCTCGAAAAGTCCGCGAAGAGTTGATGAAAGTTCCGGCCACCGAACGATCGCGGCGCGTGGCGCGCTTGCGCGAAGAAGAACGTCAACAACGAGTAGCGTGGCGGCGTCCCCTCCGCCCGGCCGATCGTTTGCGACAACCCTCGCGTCTGGCCGAGCTTCCCGTTGAAGCGAAGGAATTCGTAGAGAAACAGCTGTTGCCTCACCTCAGTGCCGACGAAAGGAATCGCTTCGAGGCCGCACAGGGACATTGGCCGGAGTTTGCCGACACCGTCAAAGAATTGGCGAGGAAACATCCCGTTTTCCCTCCGTTGCCCAAGCCGATCGTCCGCTACGAACAATTGCCAGAAAAGGCGAAAATCGAGGCGGGGCCTAAGACCAGCTGGGAGAAAAGAGAAGACAATTGGAGCAAGTTGCGGAGCGTCGAAGGCAAATGGCCGGAGTGGGCCTTGACCTTTCACTCGCTACTTGAGCCGCAACAGCGGCATCGCATGCCGCCTTTGGGAGCCAGCCGGCCTGGGGAGTTTCCCGCCAAAACGCGCGAGTTCATCGCTAAGACGCTGTCCCAGAAAGCCACCGTGTCGGAGTGGCGAGATCTCCGTTCGGTCGAGGGGAAATGGCCGGATTATCCGCATCGCCTGTTGCGGTTGGCGGAGAAGCACAATTTAGAAGTGCCCGGCATGAGCCTACCCATCGGTTCGGAGTGGTAAAGGCGTCGGAACGAGATTCTCTGCAACCCTCGCCGTCGCGTCAGGCTCGTGTCGGATTTTCCCCATCCTTATTCGGGATGTTTTTTTTGCCAGTGCCGCGCCAGATAGACTGATGCGAGCGATTCGAGCGCGCTGGCCGACGCAGGCACTCTTTTCCAAGCGTCGATGGCTGCGCGGTTATCGCCGAGCATCGAAGCGGCGCGGCCTCGCATTTGGCTGACGGCGTGGCGATCGGGATGATCGGGATAGTCTTCTTCGAACCGTCGCCAATCGCTGAGTGCCTTGCGCCAAGCCGCGGCAGCCTTCTCTTTCTCGCGGGATTCCGGCGCGACACCGACTTTCGCCTGCAAGTCGAGCCGCGCTTGCATCTGTTCGGCTTGTTCCTGACCGCACAAGCCAAGTTGATAAACCGTCTCCGGCTCGCGGGCGGCAGCGGCGGCGGCATTGATAATAACATAGATAGGTCGTGCGCGCTCGCTGCTCCACACGGCCTTTATGCCCTGTTCGGCGTCCGCGCGCTCCGCTGGGGTGGCGGCTTGCACTTGTTTGGCGTAGACCGCTGTGGCGCTATCCAACCAGTCCATTGCCTGCCTTTCCAGATTCTTGGCATTGACCGCTTGCTCGCGCTGGTTGCGCCACTGTGCGCGTTCCTCGACCAAGACCGGCAGAGCCGAGCCGTAGCGACCTCGCAAGAGTAGATCGCGCGCCAGACCGGAATCGACCGAGTTGCGAATGAACGGGGCGGCAAACAGTTCGCGGACGCGCTCTCCTAAGCCGATTTTAGGAGGGAAACGCCTCTCGTCCAAAAGCTCGGCGGGCATGGCCGTCCAGGGGACCATGGCGACCATGAAGCGCTGTTCCATGTAGGTGGTATCCGTACCACCTTCGTCTACCGATAAAAACCGTCGAAGCAGCGTGCAATGGTTTTTCGCCAGGGACACGTCCATAGGCTTGCCCAAGGCAGCCGCGCAGGCGGTTGCGACGCGCTCCTTCGCGCGGGCGGCATCGTAGGCCAGGCGAACGCGCAGCGCGGGGCCAAGTAATTTGTCTTGAAGGTAGCGCATGCGGGGCGAGAGGGCCGACAGGGGGCAGACGAGTTGCGCTTGCGCCTTTCGGGCTTGTTCCATCGTGACGGGATAGCGACGCTTCTCGTCGAGGTTCAGCTGGGCCAACACGTCGGGCATCGCAAGCGCTTGAGCCAAGGTGGCAATACCTTCGTCTTTGGGTCCGGGCAGAGGCAAACCGAGAGCCGGATCGAAGAGGTAGACTTCTCGGCTCGCGCCGGCCAGCACGCCGCACGTCCACAGACGGGGAGCGCCGGAGCCGTTGGGGAGAAAAAGGAGAAAGGCGAGCAGTTCCGGTTCGGGAGCTTCGGGATCGCCGAGTTGCTCGAGCAGATCGGCAAAAATCAGGGCGCGCTCCATCGCCGAGCCGGTACCGCGCCGCACCACATAGGAAGGCGGCGCGATGGCGGGGTCTCCTTCCCGCAACCGCACTTCGCGCATTACCCAGGCGAAGGCACGCGCCGCTTGATCCAAAAGCGTCTCCCGGGCGGCAGTGCCGGTTTTGCCGCGCACGCCTTTGACCTCCAGAGCCTTGGCGGCGTCGCGCATCAGGAAGCAGCGAAACAAATGGTGATTGTCCAAGCGGGTGTAATGGCTCATTTCCAGCTCAGACAATTCCTCTCTTCCAAGACTCATATTCTCGTCGAGCCAGCGCTTTTGTTCGTCGTTCAAAGGCGACGGACGGAGTGCGGGATTCTCGCCCAGCGCGGCGTTGACCTGTTGCAAAGCGTTGCGGCAGGCAACGAGATGCGTCTGCCGACTCAGCCCCTGTCGAACGACGTCGAGATTCCCTTCTTTGCTCTGGGCATGGCCGCGCGCCGCTGACTTTGTGGGAGCGACTGAGCCTCTCAGGACGAAGTACAACGTGAAGATCACCCCCGCCGACACGAGGGGTGCCAGCCAGATCCACACGGCATAGCCGAACAAGAGCCTTTCGCGCCGGTTCATCATCGGCGTTTCATCGGGATTCATGGATGCCTACTCTCGGTTGCGAGTCTCACGGAGTCTCCAAGGCGCGGCGCAGACGCAGACAACACGCGATCAAGGCGGGCAAATCGTTCAGGGCAACCATGTTAGGGCCATCGCTGAGCGCATCGTCGGGGCGCGGATGCGTCTCTAAAAACAGCCCATCGCATCCTGCCGCCGTCGCCGCGCGGGCCAGATACGACACCATGCGCCGGTCGCCGCCGCTCTTGTCGCCCGCGCCTCCAGGAGTCTGTACGCTGTGAGTGGCATCAAAGATCACGGGATAACCCAAATCCTGCATCCAAGGGATCGAACGCATGTCGCTGACCAGCGTGTTGTAGCCGAACGACACCCCGCGTTCCGTCAGTAAGAGGCGACGATTATCCACTTCCTCCATCTTGGCGGCGACATTGCGCATATCCCACGGAGCCATGAATTGACCCTTTTTGACGTTGACGACGCGCCCCGTTCGCCCCGCCGCCAACACCAAATCGGTCTGCCGCGCGAGAAATGCCGGTATCTGCAGCACGTCGCACACCTCGGCGACGGGTTCGACTTGCGACGTTTCGTGAACGTCGGTCAAAAGCGACAATCCGGTCCGCTGCTTGACGGCGGCCAACGTTTTCATGCCCTCGCGCACTCCCGGCCCTCGAAACGATTTGCCCGAAGTGCGATTGGCTTTGTCGAACGACGCCTTGAAGACTACGGGGATGCTCAGCTTCGCCGCAAGTTCGGCCAACGTCTCGGCGATGCGCAGCGTCAATTCGTGCGATTCAATGACGCACGGGCCGAGTATCCATAGCAACGGCTGGCCCGTCCCACACGCCGCCTCGCCGACCTGCACGTTCCTTGTCTTCATACATTTCCCTCCCTGTTTTTAGAAGAAGCGGGTGACGGCCCTCGGCGAACGGAACGCATCCTCGCCCCCTGCTGCGTCCGCTATCCTCTCGTTTGCAGTTCTACCGGAATCTCGTCGATCTTCGCCGCCAGGATGAAATCGTTCTCCGTCAAGCCGCCCACGGCATGTGTGTACAGTTCGAGGGTCACGTTGCGATAGCCGGTCAGATGCAGGTCGGGGTGGTGGTCTTCGTTCTCAGCCACTTGGCCCACGCGCCCAAAGAACTCGAGCGCAGAGGCAAAGTCCTTGACGCGATACTCTCGACGAATGCGTTTTCCCTCGCCGTCGAGTTGCCACAGCGGCACGGCTCGCAGGTGCTGCCGTACCTCGTCGGCGCTCAGCGGCGGCACTCCGCTTTCGCAAGCGCGGCAGTGCTTGCGCGTCAAATCTCTCGCTTCGATGCCCACGTTCGGCCTCCTCGAATCTGCGGTCGCCTTCGACGCCGTCATTTTAGGGGAACGCGGCACGACTTTCTCGTTTCGTTGCAGAACGAGGTTGCGAGAATGTGCGAACCTGGAGCCGACTCGTCGGCTCTAGTTAAGCACAGTCGGACCCGACGTTTGTTGGCGAGCCTTTGGCTCATTCCGTTTTCTCCGCCGCGCCGTGGTCGCGGTTAGAGATTCACCCTATTACCCGATGGGAGGAACCCATGATTATCCTGTACACAGCCTTGCTGCTCCTCGTCGGGGTGGCCCATTTACTGATCAAACGGCGAGTCGCCGCATTGGAAAAAAGATATGCCCGCGTCGCCGGGGAAGCGGAAGAGTTGCTCCGACAAGGCAACTACCGCGAAGGCAACAGCAATCGACAAGACCCTTACCAGAGCGCGAAACGGCAATATAAGCTTGCCATGCTCGCCGAAAAGCGCGATAGCGTCGAATCCGCGTTCGTCCGTTGGGATCGCCGCTCCGAGCGCTTCGCCAAGCTACGCGAGCGCCTCCGCGCCTGGAAGGGTCGCAAGTTGCCGTACACCTTCGGCGCTCTCGACGTGGCGTTCGTCCTAAGCGCGATCGATTATCTCGGAGTCGGACAGTTCTTGAACGCTCGGCATCTCGTGGAAGCGGTCGCCTCGCTTTTCACACGTTAAGAGTCTGCCCCAAAAGCCTCTCTTCCCCTGCACTTAGGGGGAGAGGGGAGCTTATGAGACAGACTCGGCACTCGTTTCAGAACCTGAAACGTAGGCGAGGGGTGTATTTCCCTCGCCTACGATTTTGGTTCCTTACCAAGTTCATCGGGCAGCAAGAACCGATCGGTTCTTGCTTTCCCCCCTCAACTCTTCCTCGGTCTGTGTTCATCGCACCAGGAGTAACGGCGGCGAAACAACGGCACCAGTCCCCAGAGGCGATGCCAGCTGCGCGTTTGGACGACGGCGGGACGTTGGCAACGATGGCACTTTAACGCGATCGCCCGCCCATCGAACAAGACCGTCTCGCGTCGTAGGCGGTCGTGTTCGGCGACGGCGTCTCGACCGATGCCTCGGCGGAGCAGTTCTTCCTCTATCCACTCCAAGGCCGCCGGGTCCATGCCCTCGCGAAAGACGGTGACCCGATCCAACAGATCCTCCGTCGTCGCCGCTTGCAGGTTCGCTCGGATGCTGTCTCGATTCACTTCCATTCGGAAGTCCCCCTTTGGACGACAAACGATCATTTTGGCAATCCGGCGCGGCTTTGGGAACCAAAAGGAAGTCGATTTCGTCTAAGGGTGGAATGTAGGTTGCGCCGCAAATGAGGCGGAAGCGTGATTGACGATCTCCGGTTAGCGTGCCACAATTCAAATCGTAGGCGATTGAGATGAATCTCGACAAACGGCCTGAAAGGGGACGAACGATGCTCCGTGCATCCGTGCGAGGTTGGCAGCCCGGTCGGCTGCGGTCTTTGCTGATGAGTGTGTTCCTTCTAGGTGGCCTACTCGCCGCTTTGAGTGGGACCGAAGGCCCGTCGGCCGCGCCCCCCAAGGGCGATGCCAAGGATGCCAAGACGAAGGACAAGAGCGCGAAAGAGGCTGCGACAAAGTGGCCGGAACCGATCAAACTGACCCTCACAGCCAAGAACGACGAGGAGCTTTCTTCGCTCTCCGATGCGGTTTCACGCATCAATAAGTTGAGCGCGGAAAAATGGAAAGAGAACAACATCGTTCCGTCCCGCTACGCCGACGATTATGAGTTCGTACGCCGCGCGTCGCTCGACATCATTGGCCGCATCGCCAAGCCGGAAGAGATCGACGTGTTTTTGAAAGATCCCAAGGAGACGCGCCGGTCAAAATTGATCGAACGGCTTCTCGATAGCGACGAATATCCCCGCCATTGGGCCAACCTGTGGGCCAATTGGTTGTTGAGTCGCTCCGGCGTGTTCGGTCGCGGGACGTATCACGAATATCTGACGACTTGGCTCGAGGATCAAATCGGCCAGAACAAATCCTATGCCAGTATGGTCAAGAGCCTGCTCACCGCCAGCGGGGAGAACAACGACACCGCCAAGGGAGCCGCCTCGAACTTCATTCTCGCGCACGTCGGCGAGAACGTGCCGCGCGACCATCGCGGCGAAGAAGGTCAATTTCAGATGGTGCCGTTGACCTCGCGTATCACGCGCATCTTCTTGGGCACGCAAGTCCAGTGCGCACAATGCCACGATCATCCGTTCTACAGCAACATTAAGCAAGAACACTTTTGGGGCGTCAACGCCTTCCTCCGCCAAGTGGTCCGCGAGGGCCAGCCGCCCCAGATGGGCAATCGGATGATGGCTTTCGGCAAGCTCACCCTCAAGGACGATGAGAGCGTGGCCAAAGACGCGCTCGTCTATTTCGAGAAGCGTAACGGCGTCATCCTCACGGCGCGGGCCGAGTTCCTTCCCAGCGGCGAGGAAAAGCACGGCGCGCAGATGCCCGTCGGAACGAAGGGAGTGGAGCGGCGCGAGAAGTTGGCCGATTATGTCATCGAACACCCGCAGTTTCCCAAGGCCATCGTCAATCGCATGTGGGGCGTCTTCTTCGGACGCGGGTTCGTCAATCCCATCGACGACTTCAACGATCAAAATCAACCGTCGAATCCGGAACTACTCGACGAGTTGGCATCGACGTTCAAGAACTACAACTACGATCAGAAAAAGCTCATTCGCTGGATCTGCAACAGCAACCCGTACAACCTCAGCTGTGTGGCGAACAAAACGAACGACAAGCCGGAACAAGAAGCGCTGTTCAGCCGCATGATTATGAAGGCCATGAGTCCGGAGCAATTGTTCGAGTCGCTTATGGTGGCCACCAAGGCCGAGGCCGCGGAGTCGAAGACGGGCAAGAAGGATCTCAAGGATAAATGGTTGGGCAACCTCATCAGCAATTTCGGCGACGATGAGGGCAACGAGGTTAACTTCAACGGAACCGTCGTCCAGGCGTTGCTGATGATGAACGGCAAGGACATCAACGACGCCATCACCCGCAAGGACAAGGGAACTGTCGCCTTGGCCGTCGAAGCCGGGACGCGCGCTCGAGCCGAGAAGGTAGCCATTGCTTATATGTTCAAGTGCGCTCTCAACCGCGAGCCGACAAAAAAAGAGTTGGACACGATTGTGCCGCAATTCGCTTTTCGCAATCGAGGTCTCGGCATGAACGATATTCGCAATCCCAATCGCCGCTATGAGGACCTGTTCTGGGCGCTGCTCAACAGCAACGAGTTCATCCTCAATCACTAACGCCGCGATTTCGATTCTCCGAAGTTGCGAGGGGGAGCGCGACGCGCTCCCCCTCTTTTTTTTCTCTCGTCGTCGCTCCGCGCGAGATGGAGAGGGTGATCGGCATGCTTCTCCGCGACTATCCTCAAAGCTTGATTCTCACCGGACCCACCGGCTCCGGTAAGAGTTCATTCGCGCTCGAATTGGCCGAGCGGCTCGATGCGGAAATCGTTTCGATGGACTCGATGGCGTTGTATCGCCACATGGACATCGGCACCGCCAAGCCCAGCTGCGACGACCGGAGGCGCGTGCCCCATCATCTGCTCGATGTACTCGATCCGTGGGAATCTTCGAGTGTTGCCTGGTGGCTGGAGCGCGCGCGCGCCAGTTGTTGCGACATCGCGCAACGCGGCAAACGACCGTTGATCGTCGGCGGCACACCCCTGTATCTCAAAGCGCTGCTCCACGGACTGTTCGACGGCCCGCCCGCCGACGCGAACATTCGCCGCCGTCTGCGGGATGAAGCGGACTCCGGGGGCGGCGAGGTGTTGCACCAACGCCTCGCCGTCGTCGATCCTCTCAGCGCTTCCCGATTGCACGTCAACGATATTCGCCGCGTCATTCGCGCGCTGGAAGTCTGGGAACTGACCGGGCGGCCTCTGAGCGCATGGCAAACCCAGTGGAAGCCCGCTATGGAAGACGAAACGCCTCTGGAATTTCCTTTCGCCGCTTCGCGCTGCTTGTGTCTCGATCTTCCGCGCGGCGAGTTGTACGCGCGCATCGATGCCAGGGTCGAACGGATGGTAGCCGAGGGATTGGTCGAGGAAGTGCGCGCGTTGCGGCAGCTGGAACACCCGCCGAGCCGCGAGGCGACGCAGGCGCTGGGATACAAAGAGACGTTTGCATTTCTCGATGGGGTGGCGGATTTAACGGAAACGATTCGGCTTATCCAGACGCGCAGTCGCAATTTCGCTAAACGGCAAATGACGTGGTTTCGCCATCTGCCGTTGCTCCGTATCGAGCGGCCCGAATTGACATTTGCCACTTGGGGGTTGACAATGGTATAAAGGGTGCGGCGAACGCGCGTCTCACTCGGTGTTGCCGAGACTTGAGCGCGTTGGAGGAGCGATTCATGGCGGTTGTGACATTTCAAGTCATCGAGGGAATCGACAAAGGCCGCACTTTCCGGGAATTAAATACTCCCCTCACCATCGGACGCGAGGAAGGCAATACGCTTCGCCTCAACGACGAGCGCGTCAGCCGATTCCACGCCAAGGTGCAATTCGACAACGGCGAAATCATCTTGACCGATTTGGAGAGTACCAACGGAACGCGCGTCAACGGCAACGTCATTCAGATTCGCCGTCTGCGTCCGGGCGACCGTGTCGGCGTGGGTCGGTCTCTGTTGGTGTTCGGTTCGGAGCAGGAGATCAACGCGCGCCACGCCACCCTTTCGGGTCTCAGCACTCCCAGTGCCGGGGACAAGCTCTCCAGCGTCGAAGCGACCGTCTTCGCGCAGACGCTGGCCGCACAGTTCGATCACGACATTGATTTTGCGCTGGACCCGCGCGACCACATCTCGATGACCGCCGGATCGCTGTTTCTGGGCAGTCGGCCGTTGCCCCCTCTTCCCCAGAAATTGTCGCCGTCGCAAGCCGCCCGCCTCGCCGAGTTGCTCGACTTCTTACACCGTCATCTGACTTTGGCCACCGAGAACATCAGCGCCGACGAAGAAGGCGCGCTCATCACGTTGCGCTACGCCGATTGGCAGCGCGTCATGGCTCTGCAAATGGTTTTGGCGCGCTATGTCCGCGCCGTCGCCGAGCCGGACGCGCTCGACGAATGAACTCAAGCCGAATGCCGTCTCCATACGAAGATCGTGGAGAGCCGTCCCTCCTGCCGAGCTTGTGCGCGCGGGGGCGAAGATTTATTGTTCCGAGAATGACCGATTAGCCGCGACCTAAGCGGAGCGCTTTCACGCTCCGTTTCGCGTTGCGGCTAATCGAGGTCGGATTGATGCCGGAGGGTTGTTTCATGCCGGAAAGTCCGTTCGTTCATCTTCACTGCCACAGCCACTACAGTTTGCTCGACGGTGCCAACCGCATTCCGGAGTTGGTGGATCACGTCAAGGAACTGGGTATGAACGCCTGCGCTCTAACGGACCACGGCAATCTCTTTGGAGCCATCGAATTCTATCTTGCCTGTAAGACTGCCGGCATCAATCCCGTCGTCGGCTACGAAGCCTATGTCGCCCCCACCAAGCGGACCGAGCGCGAGGCCAAGAAACGCGGCGAGGCGGGCCATCATCTGACCCTCTTGGCCAAAAACGCGACCGGGTTCAAAAATCTCATCAAAATGGCCAGCGTCGCATATCTGGAGGGCTATTACTACATCCCGCGCATCGACAAGGAACTACTCGCGGCTCATCACGATGGCATTATCTGTCTCTCCGGCTGCGCCAGTTCCGAGTTCAGCGACCTGATTCTCAAGGAACAGATGGCAGAGGCGGAGAAGATCTGCGCTTGGTTCGCCAAACTGTTCGGCAAGGATTTCTACGTCGAAGTTCAAAACAACGGAATCGACGTACAACGGTTGTGCGCGCAGGGAGCCACCGACATCGCCAACAAGATGGGCCTGCCGCTCGTAGCCACCTCCGACGCCCACTATCTGACGCGCGATGACGCCCCGGCTCACGATGTCTTGTTGTGCATCAACACCGGCAAAACGCTGAACGATCCCAACCGCATGAGATACGGCAACGGCGATGGGCGGATGATCGATCAATTCTACGTCTGCGGCCCCAGCGAGATGTATCGCCGCTTCCCTTCTCTCCCCGATGCCGTTCGCCGCAGCCAAGAAATCGCCGACGGGGTGGATATTCGGCTGGATCTGAAAGCCCGCCACTTTCCGGTGTTCGCACCGCCTCCGGGCATGACGCCGGAGGAGCATCTGCGCGAGCTGTGCGAACGAGGTTTGCGCCAACGCTACGGCGACAACCCCTCGCAAGCCGCGCGCGAGCGGCTCGATCTGGAGTTGGATGTCATTTGTCGCATGGGCTTCGCCAGCTATTTTCTCATCGTCTGGGACTTCGTCAACTTCGCCGTGGAAAACGGTATCCCATGCAGCGCGCGCGGCTCCGGCTGCGGGGCGATTGTCAGCTACGTTCTGAAGCTCAGTCACGTCGATCCGCTGGAATACGATCTTCTCTTCGAGCGCTTTCTCGACCCCAACCGCGCCGAAGCGCCCGACATCGACATCGACTTTTGCCAAGATCGCCGCGAGGAGGTGATCGCCTACGTCAAGCGCAAGTACGGCGACGAGAGCGTGGCCCAGATCGGCACCTTCGGCACCATGGCCGCCCGAGCCGCCATCAAGGACGTGGGACGCGTTCTCGACATGCCGCTTGAGCGCGTCGTGCAGCTGACCAACATGGTACCGAAAACGCTTGGGATCACGCTCGATGAAGCGCTGGAGCAAAGCGAACTCAAGCAAGCGTATCAGTCCGATCCGGCGGTGCGCGAACTGATCGACATCGCGCGCAAACTGGAGGGAACCAATCGCAACGCCGGCACCCACGCCGCCGGGGTCGTCATCGCCAACGGGCCGCTCAGCGATTATGTCCCGCTGCAGCGCGTGGTCCGCAAGGGCGAGGATGCCGGCGCGCGCGGCAACGAGGCCGTCGTGACGACGCAATGGGTCATGGGCGATCTGGAAAAGGTCGGCATGCTCAAAATGGACTTTCTCGGTCTGCGAACACTGACATTGCTCGACAAGGCCGTGCGGTTGATCGAGAAGACGCGCGGCGAAAAGATCGATGCGTACAAGCTGCCGCTCGACGATCCGGAGACGTATCAGCTGCTTCAGCGCGGCAACGCCAAGGGGGTGTTTCAATTTGAATCGGATGGCATCCGCGAACTGTTGAAACGTCTGCGCCCGGACGACATCCGCGACATCATCGCCTGCACCGCGCTGTACCGTCCCGGCCCGCTCGGCGGCGGCATGGTGGACGCCTACATCAACTGCAAACACGGACGCGAGAAGCCGACTTACGCGCATCCGATCATGGAAGAAGTGCTGAACGAGACTCACGGCGTCATGGTGTACCAAGAAAGCGTCATGCGCATTTTGAATCGCTTGGGCGGCATCGAGTTGTCGAGCGCATACGCCTGCATCAAAGCCATCAGTAAGAAAAAGCAAGAAATCATCGATGCGCGCAAGGCGGACTTCGTCAAAGGCGCGCAAGAACGCGGCGTCAGCCGAGAAGTCGCCGAGGATATTTTTGCCAAGATCGTCTACTTCGGAGGTTACGGGTTCAACAAGTCACATAGTTGTGCATACGCTTATGTGACCTACCAGACGGCGTACCTGAAAACCCACTACACGCCGGAGTTCATGGCGGCTCTGTTGTCCAGCGAGATCGACGACGGCAACAAGCGCGACATCATGGTCGATCACATCGCCGACGCGCGCAAGATGGGCATCGAAGTGCTGCCTCCCAGCGTGAACAGCAGCGAGAGCGAGTTCAGCGTCTTCGACGGCAAAATCGTCTTCGGTCTCACCGCCATCAAGGGCGTCGGACGCAATTCGTCCGACGAAATCGCCCGCGCGCGAACGGAAGGCGGACGCTTTAAGGATATTTTCAATTTTTGCGAGCGCGTCGATCTGAAAATCGTGAACCGAGCCGCGATCGAGCGGCTCATCAAGGCCGGCGCGCTCGACCGTCTCGGCGGGCATCGCGCGCAGTTGATGGCCGCCCTGCCGCGCGCCATCCAAGCTGCGACGGATCGCCAGAAAGATGCGCGGCTGGGACAGGGCAACCTGTTCGGCGCTTTCGTTGCCGACGATGCCTCCGAAGCCGCCGGCGGCAAGGAAACGATGACCGACGAACCCGCCTGGACGGAATCCGAAAAGCTCAAATATGAGAAAGAGGCTCTCGATTTCTATTTGTCCAGCCATCCGCTGGCGCAAAACGAGAAGCTCCTACGCCGTTTCGCTAGCCATACCACGGAAGCGATGAAGCATCTTGCCGCCGATCAGGAGACGACGCTCGCCGGCATGTTCGCGCAGATTTCGTTCAAAAACACGCAGAAGGCGCGCAACGGAAATAGTCGCTATTTCCTGGCCCGCATCGAAGACATGAGCGGTTCGGCCAAGTGCGTCATGTGGCCGGACGATTTCGCCCGCTTCAAGGAGGAAATCCGCGACGACACCCCCTACATCATTGTCGGCAAAGTCGATCGCCGCCGCGAAGAACCGACCTTGGTGATCGGTCGCATCCTGACGTTGGAACAAGCGCAGCGCGAACTGGCGCGCGGGTTATATCTCTTGCTACGACTGGGACAAACGCAGCCGGAAGACATCGATCGTTTGGGCGAAGTGCTACGGCAGACACCCGGAGCGTGTCCAGTGTTTCTGACGATCAAGGATGGTACCGACAAGTATTGCGTCCTCCGACTCAGCCGCGACTTTGCCATCAATCCCAATTCGTTTCCCCAAGAGGAACTCGAAACGATCTTGGGACCGAACAGCGTTCGGCTGATGTGACGGCAAGTCGGCGAGTTTATCGCCGCGCCAGCTGCTCGCGGCGAGCGTGTTCGAGAATCTGATTCAGTTCCTCGGTTAGATGGGCGATCATTTGGCGCGTTTCGTCGTTGGTTTGGACGGTTTTCTGAAGCGAGTTTTGCAGCGCCAACAATGTCGGATAGTGGCTGCGCTTGCGAATGGGACGACTCAGATCGCGCAGATCGGCAACGCGAGCCAACCAGGTATCGTTGAAATGTTCGACCAGATCGCGCCCGCGCTTTTCGGCGTCGGTGAGCAGATCGCGCAGCGGCAAGCGCCGCATCGAGCGTTCGAGTGCCATCGCGTTACCCTTCCCACGGGCGGAGAAAGACGGAGAGTTAAAAATGCCGTTGCGAGATTTCTTTTCCTGATCTTCTTGTGTATACTCCACATAGAGTATCGCCGTCAAGCGCGACACCGTGGTTTTTCCCGATCGACTCATGCGAATCCTCGTCCTCGCGGACATCCATGCCAACTGGCCAGCCCTCCAATCGGTGGCCGCCGAACCGTTTGACCTTTGCCTCTGCGTGGGCGATTTGGTGGATTACGGATTGGAGCCGTCGCCCTGTCTCGCCTGGGTGCGCGACAAAGTGCAACACCTCGTGCGCGGCAACCACGATCACGGTGTGGCTCAAAACGTGGTCATCAATGGACGAGCCGGTTTCAAATACCTAACCGGCGCGACGCGCCCTTTGACGCGCGAACGCCTGAGTGAAAGCGAGTTGCGGTTTCTGTCGCGCATCCCCGTCACGCGCTCCGTCACCTTGGAGAACACGCGCTATCTGCTGGTACACGCCACCCCGCGCGATCCTCTCGACGAATACGCCGTGCCGGACGTGGATTTCTGGGCGCGTCGCCTGCAAAACGTCGAGGCCGATGTGGTATGCGTCGGCCACACGCACCAACCCTATGTGTTGGAAGTCGGCGATAAGTTGGTGATCAATCCCGGCAGCGTCGGCCAACCGCGCGACGGCGACCCGCGCGCGTCTTACGCAGTGATTGAAGACTACACGGTCGATCTGAAAAGGATTGAATACCCCGTCGAAGACACCCTCGCCTCCATTTTTAACAGCAGTCTGCCCGACCATGCCAAAGACATGCTGTCCGAGGTTTTTCGTACTGGAGCGGCATCTCTCAACGGCCAGAAGAACGGCTAACGGTTTTCTCCTCTCGGTACCATGTCGATGATCGAGCCGTGCCGTCGGGAGCTTGCTCTTGACGAGGGGGAGGGGCGAGGCTATCGTCCCGCTCCCTGTTAGGAACCGCAGACGGAAAAAATGCACGAGGAAGTGCGCCATGCGCCTCTTATTGGTCGTTCCGATTGTCGTGGGCTGCATGGCGCTGAGCGGGTGTCTGTGGGGAAATCGACAAACGAAGAGCGTTCACTCGTACTCCTCGGCGATGGTCGGCGTCCTCGGTGAAGATGTAGTCCACCTCGATTACGCCGTCATCGAACGCACGCTCGGCGAATCGTATCTGACGCGCGAATTGTGGAAAGAGACCGACGAGGAGGTCGTTCGGGTCGAGGGCGATCCAGCCGCCAGTCTGGAACGCAAGACCCATCTGGTGAATAACGGATTTCGCATCGGTCAAGTCGGCGCGTTGATGCCGACCAAATTACAGGACGCTCTCGACTCGAAGCGGGGCTGCGAGAAGAGACAAATTCAGATGCACGGAGGGCACGAAACGGTTCTCTCGTGCGGCAGCCCTTGGCCGGAATGTCGCTGTCAAATCGTTCGCGGCGAGCGACCGGTATCGGTCGAATTCGAGCGAGCGCAGTGCCAGCTGGTGGTCGAGCCATCCTTGGCTGAGGAAGGACACATTCGCCTTCGCTTCACGCCGCGCATCCATCACGGCGATCTGCGCACGGACTATCGATCGGTGCGCGAGGCCGATGGCCTGCTTCATTGGGAACGACAAGAGAATTCGTCGGAAGAGATCTATTCGTGGCTGAGTTGGACGGTCACGGTCGCGCCCGATGAGTACATCGTCATCGGTACAATCTTCGATCGCGGCGAGTCGCTCGGCGAACAATTCTTTCTGACGAACGAGGAAGGTCGTCCGCTGGTGCAGCGTCTCTTGGTTGTTCGCGCGGCTCACGTTCCCACGCCGGTCGATCCGGCGGAAGAAAACTTCAATCGCCGTTCGCCCTTGGCTCTGCGTGCTGGAATGATTACCGCGCGCGGTCGAGGTGACTGAACGCCAGATGAGGCGGCGATCACTTGTCCTTCTCCGGCGGGGCGGAGCGTGGGAGATCCTTGCGCTGATCGGGTCGATTCATGCCGCGATCCTTATCGCCGCCACACCCGGAGGCGAAAGATGCGAGCAAAATGAGCGTCAGCACTCCAGCGATTTTCTTCATGACAAGTCTGGCCCGGATAACAAAAGAAGGACCAGCCGCAACAAGTACGACTGGTCCCGCGTGCTTCGATGCAGAAAGCGAGCCGAGAACCCACTTAACTCTTCTTCTCGGGGGTACCGGCGGGGGGAGTCGTGGTCCCGGATTTGGCGGGAGTCGTCGGCGAGCCACAGCCGATGGTGCCACAGACGAACGTAACAGCCAAGAACAAAGCAATCAACTTCTTCACGGTGTAACCGTCCTTTCAAGAATCATTCGTACTGAGTACTGAGATCCCCATGAACATCCAGAGGATCTACCGAGTGGGTATACCCACCGCGTGCCTCTTCTCTGACATCAAAAATACATGGTACGGCAGAGACTGGCATGAGACAAGCCCCTGCAATGGTTTTGGAGAAACGGAACCTAATTTTGCTTTTTATCAGGCGTCTTGCCATCCTTGCCCTTTTCGGGAGTCTTTTCGGGGGTCTTTTCGGGAGTCTTTTCGGGGGTCTTTTCGGGAGTCTTTTCAGGAGTCTTTTCGGGGGTCTTTTCGGGAGTCTTTTCGGGAGTCTTGCCGTCTTTGCCCTTTTCGGGAGTCTTTTCAGGCGTCTTGCCGTCTTTCCCCTTCTCTTTTTCGCCCCCCTTCGCATTCGTCTTGGCGGGAGTTGTGGGTGACGGGCAGCCGGTGAGCGTGAGCAGACCGCCGATGACGAGGAGCGCGAGCAGCTTCTTCATGGTGGAATCTTCCTTTTGGTTCAAACACTTGGGAAGCGGAGTGCTTCCAATGCCCGCCC
>JAKBCS010000118.1:0-2282 GCA_021807595.1 Planctomycetota bacterium
TCGAGGCCACGGCAGAGTGCGCGGCACGAACGCTGGCATTTCTCCATCGACAGTAAAACCGGTTAGCCGCGACGCGGAGCGGAGCGCGAGACCGACGCGCTCCGCTCCGCGTCGCGGCTAACCGTGGATGCCTTGCTTCTCCGCGGCGGCGAAATACTCCTCGACGGGCAGCGGTATACACGGCGACCAGCCCAGGGGGAGGGTGACGCCGGTGATCCAGCGCGCTTCGTCGGAGGCCAGAAAGGCGACCGCCGCCGCCACGTCGCTAGTCAGTCCGACATCGAGGGGATGACACGCTCGCACTTTATGGGCCGTCTCCGGCGTCAAATGTTCGCGGTAGCCGGTGGACATTTTCGTTAGCACCACGCCCGGCGCGACGGCCACCACGCGCTGGCCGCGCGGTGCCAGCTCCCAGGCCAGCGATTGCGTGAAGCCGTTGATACCCGCCTTGGAAGCGCTGTAAATCGAAAAGCCGGCGCACCCCGCCAGACTCAGCGCCGACGACACATTCACGATGACGCCGCCGGGAGAACGCAGGCACGACAACACGGCGCGCGTCATGCGGATCGATCCCGTTAAATTGGTGTCGAGGATTTCCGCCATCGTGGCATCGTCCAAATCCTCCAGACGCACGATATGCTCGACCCCGGCGTTATTGACCAACACGTCGAGGGTGTCGAAGCGCGAGCGGCAGTCGGCGACGGCGGCCCGCACCTCGCCTTCGCGCGTCACGTCGCAGGGCAGAAATAGACAGTCTCGATGTCGGCCGCGCAGTTGTTCCAGCAAGCGCGTCGGTTCGCTGCGCGAGGCCACGGCGACGACCGCTCCTTCGTTGGCTAGGCGAAGGGCGATCGCTCCGCCGATGCCTTTATCGCTGGCTCCGGTGATAAGAGCTACTTTGCGGGCAAATCGGCCATTTTGGGCGACCCGCGCTTGAAACGTCTTCATCCGCGCGCTCTCCGCTGTTGCCTCGGTTGAGGGGCGTGGCAATTATTTTATGGGCGATGCCTCCGTCGGCGAACCCGTCCCGCAAGCCGCATGGCTCGCTCCGGGGGATCAACGACTGGCCTGACGTTCGTATCCCCATAGAAAATCTATTTCGCCGTCGATCCGCCGTCTCCCCGCCGGAACGCGACTTTCTCGACCGATTGTGAGCCAACCGTCGTTGCAACCGTATCTATGGATGCTCTTGGGTAGTTTTTGTTTCGCTTGGATGGGGGCGGCGGCGCACGCCTTGCGCGCACATTGCGAATGGCAGGTCATCGCTCTGGCACGCAGTTCGTTGCCCTTGATCTTGGGCACCTCGTTGGCCGTGTTGGGCGGGGCGCGGTTGGCGGTGTTCTCGCCGGGCATTCTGTGGGTGCGCAGCATCGCCGGCAGCGTCAGCCTGGTGTGTACCTTCTTCGCGCTGACCGTCCTGCCTCCCTCGCATGTGTTCACGCTGTCCAGTACGTTTCCGATCTGGGTAGCTCTACTTTCGTGGCCGTTGTATCGAGAACGCCCCAGCCCTCAGGTGTGGCTAACCGTTCTCGGCAGCGTTTTGGGCGTGGCGCTGTTGGAAATGTCCGCTCCTTCGGAGAATCTGGACGAGGCCGCTCTACCGCGCTGGCTGGCCGTGCTTTGCACCTTGATCGCCGCCTTCTCGACGGCCGTGGCCATGCTCGGTCTACATCGCCTGCGCCACATTCATCCGTGGTCCATTGTGGCGCATTTCTCCGGCGTGGCGCTGATGTTCTCGCTGACGGCGTTTCTGATCGGCGGCTCCTTGTCCGCCGTTACGCTTCCCCCAGCGCTCCCGCGCACCGAAACGCTTTGGCTGTTGTTGGCCGTGGGAGCAACGGCGACGGTCGGTCAACTGTTTCTGACCAAGGCGTTCTCCTCCGGTCCACCGGCGAAAATCTCGGTGGTCAGCCTCACGCAAGTCGTCTTCGCCCTACTGCTCGACATGCTGTTCTGGGATCGCCGATTCAACGCCTTAACCCTCGCCGGCATGGCCCTGGTCCTGGCCCCGACGGCGTGGCTGATGCTCTCGCAAACCCGCGATCTCAAACGAGATGTGACCATCGAAGTCGAATAGAGGCGAGCGGGGGCGTCGGTCTCCCGATGGTTCCACGCAAACTCAGGGGGCTGACGCCCCCGCTCGCCAATGTTCGCCCTACCCTCGGCGCTTCCCCTCCACCTCTGGGTTCACCGCCGCCGGCAACGGTTGACCGAAGACGCCCGCCAACAGATTGTTGGCGCAGATGTCCGCCATCGCCGACCGCGTGCCGACCGTGGCGCTG
>JAKBCS010000118.1:2382-17930 GCA_021807595.1 Planctomycetota bacterium
CTACCCTCGGCGCTTCCCCTCCACCTCTGGGTTCACCGCCGCCGGCAACGGTTGACCGAAGACGCCCGCCAACAGATTGTTGGCGCAGATGTCCGCCATCGCCGACCGCGTGCCGACCGTGGCGCTGGCGATGTGCGGCGCGACCACCAGGTTCGGCAGGCGCAGCAGCTCGCTCGCCGGGTCGGGCGGCTCGGGGTCGGTTACATCGAGACCGGCGGCGAAGATCGCACCCGTCTTCAGGGCCGCGATCAGATCCTTTTCCACGACAATCGGCCCGCGCGCCGTGTTCACGAATACCGCCGTCGGCTTCATTTGGCGAAAGCGTTCCAGATTGAACAGGCCGCGCGTTTTCTCGTTCAGATCGGTGTGGACCGAGACGAAATCCGAGCGGCTTAACAGAGTATTCAGATCGACTTGTTGCGCGTTGAGTTCCTTCTCGGCCTTTTCGTTGCGATAGGCGTCGTGATAGAGAACGGGCATATCCCAACCGAAATGACAACGGCGGGCCAGGGCGTAGCCGATGCGGCCCATGCCGACGATGCCGAGGGTGCGGCCTTGCAAATCCTGACCCAGATGGCCCAACGGCTCCCACGTCTTCCAGTGGCCGGCGCGGGCGTAATCGAAACTCTCGATCAGCCGTCGCGCCGCCGCGATCAGCAGACAGAAGGCCATGTCGGCGGTGGCGTCGGTCAGCACGCCCGGCGTGTTGCCGACGGCGATGCCGCGCGCCGTCGCCGCCGCCACGTCGATATTGTTGAAACCGACGGCGTAATTGCTCACTACCTTGAGGCGCGGGGCGGCGTCCATCAAGGCGGCGTCGATGCGATCCGTCAGCAGCGAGACCAAGCCGTCGCACTCGGCCGCTTTGCGCGTCAGATATTCGTAACTCGGCGGCATCTGCTCCGGCCACACTTCGAGTTCACACTGCTGGCCGATACGCTCCAGCGCCGCTTCGGGAATGCGGCGCGTGGCAAAAACTTTCGGTTTCACGGACATGGCTGCGGCTCCCCACGACTTAGAACCCGTCTCATAAGCTCCCCTCTCCCCCTGTACTCAGGGGAGAGGGGCAGGGGTGAGGGGCGAAAATCTGCGGAATGCCCTCCCCCTCACCCCAACCCCTCTCCCCCTGAATACAGGGGGAGAGGGGCTTTTAGGGACAGACTCTTAGCGACGACGATAGGGAATAATGTCGGAGGAAGTCCCAACGAAGGCAAGACGAAGCGCCCGATTGACCTTACCCGATCACTCCGTGAGGCAGGTTGGAAAGCGGTTGAAAAAAAAATTCGTGGGCCGTTCGTTGGGGTGGTGGAAGAGATAGAATAGGATTCGATTTCAGCTATCGGGAGAACGATCACATGCCTTCCACGACTCTGCTGGCCTTGGTTGCTCGCTTCGGTGGTGGCGGTCAGGGGACGACTGGGAGGCTCAAGGAATTCCCTCGCCCAACGAGGGATCACTCGTTAAGATCATTTGAATAGAGGGAATGTTTGCTCCGTCTGTAATCGGGGAGACCTCGCGAGCCATGGCCACGCTTATCGCACCATGCCCATTCGGCGCAAGCGACGAGCAATTGCTCGCTTGCTATGCCGCCGGTAATCGGGAGGCGTTGGACGAGTTGTTTCGCCGCTATCGTCAACCGGCGTATCGCGTGGCCTATCGACTCCTCGGCCACGAAGCCGATGCCCTCGACGCCGTGCAAGAAGGTTTCATCAAAGCACTGACGCATCTGCAGGGCTTCCAAGGACGCAGTTCGTTCAAGACTTGGCTGCTGCGCGTGGTCAGCAACGCTGCTCTCGATCTGGGACGGCAGCGCGGACGCCGCGACGCCCTGAGTCTCGATGCGCCGCGCGCCGCCGACTTGAGCGACGCCCGCCTGCTCACTGCCGACGAATCCGGTACGGGCCTTGAGCGAGCCGACTTGCGGCGACGGCTGAATGAAGCCCTCGATCGACTTTCCGAGGTCCAACGGCAGACGTTCGTACTATATGCCGACGGCGAGTTGAGTTACCGAGAAATCGCCGAGTCGATGGAGGTTTCCATCGGAACCGTGATGAGTCGATTGTTTTATGCGCGACAGAAATTGCGCAGCTATCTGAGCGACTAGCGGCGAGAGCGGCTGCCGCGCGAGCGAACGAGAATCGTTATGAGTCACGAGCGGGAAAGCGATCTTGGCGATCTGGAACGGCTGCGCGCGACGTATCGAGAGTTCTCCGCGCCGGAGCCGGACGAAGCCGCTTGGCAGCGCACTTCCGATCGTCTTCACCGAGCGCTGGACGGAACCGGCTCGAAACCAGTTCGCGCGGCGCGCGCCTGGTGGGCGATGACGGGACTGAGCGCGGCGGTGGCGTTGCTGGGTTTGGCGTTGCTGCCGGCTTTGTGGAAGACATCTCCCCCCGAGATCGAGACGCCTCGAGCGGCCGTGGAACCGTTTCCCGTGGCCGAGGATGTGGTCATCCTTAGCATGGATGCGCGCGACGCGGCAGCCTTGGTGGTCGGCGAACTACCCGTGAGCGGCGACATGGAGTTCGCGCAGCCGACCGACATTCGCGTCATCCGCTGCGAACGCTGTCCTTACAGCGGGCGCATGGCACGGTTGGAAAAGGGGGACGAAGTACCGATGTTCGTTTCCGCCGCCGTTGTGCCGCCGGACGACGAATGACGGGAGATCGACGGGAGAATTATCATGCGGGCAACAATACGAAGTCGATGGCTGGCCGCCGCCTCAATCGTGGCGGCACTGGGCGCGGCCTCGCCCTGCGAAGATAAAAAAGAGTCCGTGGAGGTCGCGGTTATCGCAATTTTGGCCTCGGATCGAAACGACAAGGTCGATCCAAAGCTGGCCTGCATCGCGCGGGAGGTGCGCAAATCGCACAAGGATCTGAAGGGATTCCAAATGGCCACCGTGACGCGCCGCTCGTTGACGGTCGGTCAAAAGAGCGTCTTCAAAGTGGTGGACAAGGGCGAAGTCGGCGTTACCGTGCAGCAGGGAGCCGACGGCAACGATCGCGTGCAAGTAAAAGTCGCGCCGCCGGGAATGGGCGAAATCACTTACGATACCAGCTGCGGCAAATTTTTGCCTATCGTTACCCCGTTCCGTACGAAGAATAACGAGTTGCTCATCGTCGCCGTGTGCATCCGTCCCTGTCATGAGAAGTGACCTTCACTCACTCCCAGGCGACATGCGTGGGAGCGAACATAAACATTCGATATGACGAACCAAAACGAACCTCGTGTCGTGGTATCGCCGGAAGCTAAGCCTGCTCCGCCCGCGCCATCGGCGGCCCGTCTCCCACGCCGTTGGGGCAAACGGATCGCGGTGCCAATCTGCGGTCTCGTCTTGCTCGCAGTGTGTCTTTACTTCCTGATTCCCTGGGTCAAGATTGCGCTGAATACCGTCTCGACCGATGACGCCTACGTCAACGGCCACGTCACGCTGGTCGCTCCGCGCGTGCCCGGCCAAGTGGTGGAGGTTCTGGTAGACGACAACAACCGCGTCAAAAAGGGCGAAGTGCTGTTGCGTTTAGATCCGGAACCGTATCGCGTGCAGTTGGCCATTCGACAAGCCGCCGTCACCGGTGCGGAAGCGGACGAGGTCGCCGCTCAAGCTCAGGTGCGCTCGTTGGTGGGCCAAGCGCGCTCCCATCGCTTCAAGCTCGAACACGCCATGGAGGAAGTGCAAAATCAGATCGCCAATCTCCGCGCTGCCGTGGCGACTCTCGCCAGCAAAAATGCCACGTTGGACCTGTCCAAGTCCAATCTCAAGCGCGGCGAAGAGTTAGCGCCCAAGGGTGGCATCAGCAAAGAAGAACTCGACCAACGCCGCCAATCGGTCAAGGTTGCCGAAGCCGACGTCGATCGGGCACTCCAGGCGGTTTACGCCATCCGGGTCGGCCTTGGACTTCCCGCCGAACCCCCGAAAGGGAAGGCACTAGGCGATGTGCCCGACGACCTGGAACAGACTTTCTCCTCGGTTCGGCAAGCGTTGGGAACGCTCATTCAGAGCGCGGCCCAACTGGGATATTTTCCGATCTCCTGGAACGCCACTCCCAAACAAGCCCTCGCCGACTTCTACAAACGAGATCCCGAGGGCAATCTCGAACGCATTTACGACAATATCATTCGGAACGCGCCCGCCATCAATCAGGCGCGGGCGAAACTATTGCAAGCGCAAAGCGATCTCGACGAGGCCAAGTTAAACCTCCGCTATTGCGACGTGGTCAGCGAGATCGACGGGGTAGTCACGCGCCGTAACGTCAACCCCGGCAACCACCTCGCCGTCGGGCAGAACGTGATGGCCGTCCGCTCGCTCACGGAGATCTGGATCGATGCCAACTTCAAGGAAACGCAGTTGGCCGACCTCCGCATCGGGCAGCGCGTTCGATGCGAAGTGGATATGTATGGCAGCCGACGCGAATACGAGGGACGCATCACAGGCTTCACGATGGGCACCGGACAAACCCTGGCCTTGTTGCCGCCGCAGAATGCCACCGGCAACTTCGTCAAGATCGTCCAACGGCTGCCCGTTCGCATCGAACTAACCCATTACGATCCGGATCGTGATCCTTTGTTCGTCGGGCTGTCGGTCGTGCCCTACGTCTACCACAAGGAGCCGCCGACGGGTCCGAACGCCGGCGCGTTCTTGCAGCCCTAACCGTCCTTTGGATAGGGACGCGCCCCCGATAAGTCCGAGCGATCGACGTGCAACCCTTCGCGGTCGGTTCGGCTTGGCATCCGACTTGCCTGCACCCCAGACGACCGGGAGTCGAAGACCGATTATGAGCAGTGCGACTCTCAACCCCAGCGCGATCGATCGCCCGGTTGTCAACCCTTGGCTAATCGCCGTCGTCGTGGTGGTGCCGACGTTCATGGAGGTGTTGGACACGACCATCGCCAACGTGGCGCTGCGCTACATCGCCGGCGGTCTATCCGCGTCGGAAGTGGACAGCAAATGGGTGATTACCAGTTATCTCGCGGCCAACGCCACCATCTTGCCCGTCTCCGGCTGGCTCTCAACCTATCTCGGCCGACGCAACTATTTCTTACTGTCGATTAGTGTCTTTACCATTGCCTCCGGATTGTGCGGCATGGCTACCAGCCTCGGTCAGATCATTCTCTTTCGGGTGATTCAGGGGTTGGCCGGCGGGGGACTGCAACCTTCGAGTCAGGGCGTTCTGCTCGATTCGTTTCCGCAAGAAAAACAAGGGGCGGCCATGACGATGTTCGGCGTGGCAGCACTGCTGGCTCCCATCGTGGGGCCGACGCTGGGCGGCTATCTAACGGTCAACTACGACTGGCGCTGGATCTTTTACATCAACCTGCCCGTCGGAGCGCTCTCCGCTCTCGCGGCCTATTTGTTTGTAAAAGACCCTCAATATCTGCAAGAAGAACGAGCGGAACTGCGCAGCCGTCCCCTAAACTTCGATTACATCGGCCTGGGATTGCTCGCCTTGATTATGTCCAGTTGGGAAGTGCTGCTCAGTAAGGGGCAAGAATGGGATTGGCTGGGCGATCCGTTCTGGCGCATTCAAACGCTGGTGGCGCTGTTCGTGTTGGGGTTGGCCGCGTTGATCTACCGCGAGTTAAAGATCGACAATCCTGTCGTCAATTTCCGCCCCTTGCGAGAACGCAACTTCGCGGCGGCGTGTGTCATCATCTTTTGCTGCTTCGCCGTTCTTTATGGGGCCAGCACCTCGCTGCCGGGGCTGCTGCAATCGCTGTTCGGCTACGATGCCTACGTCTCCGGATTGGTCATGTCGCCGTCTGGATTTTTCTCGGTCCTGATGATGGTGATTGTCGGCACGATTCTCGGTCGCGGGGTGGACGCGCGCTGGTTCATCGCCTTGGGTTTGCTCACGGTGGGCGCGGGAAACTACTGGATGGCCACGATGAATCTGTACGTCAGTCCGTGGCAACTGATCTGGCCGCGCGTGGTGCTGATCGTCGGTCTGTCGATGATCTTCGCGCCGATCAATGTGGCCGCCTTCCTCTATACGCCGCGCCATCTGCGCGCGGCGGCGGTCGGATTGTTCGCGTTGCTTCGCAACGAAGGCGGCAGCGTCGGCACCTCGATTGCCGAGACGTTCCAGCTGCGCCGCCTTCAATTTCATACTTCACGGATCGGCGAATTTCTCGATCCCTTGAATCCACAAGTGATGGATTTCATGCAAGAGAATCGGGCGATATTCCTCAAGGAGACCGGCGATCCTGCCGCCGCGCAACAAATGAGCCTGCAAGTGTTGGAAAACCTTCGCCAACAACAGGCTGCGGCGATGTCCTACTTCGACGACTTTTGGCTGTTCGCCGTTCTGGGCGTGGCTCTCGTCTTCTTGGTTTTGTCGATGAAGCGATCCATCGCCGAAAAGGGCACGCACATCGGTGCCGAATAGCCGCGCCGCTAATACTGGGCCAGCACCGCGTCCGCCGTGGCCGTCGTCTCGTTGTCGTCGTTGTCCGTTAACTCGGCCAAGCACGCCTTGACGCGCCGATTCGACAGACGAAGGAAGTAGCGTCCCGCCGCCACGTCGCGGGACACCTCGTCGGCGTGGCCGTTGCCCAGCGACATCAGCGAATCCAATCGCGCCAGCGTGCAACTCGACGCATACAACTCGCACGCCGCGTCCGCCAAGCGCTCTTGAACGTACTGGCGATACAGAATGTTTTCACGATGTTTGACGATCATCGATTGCACCGCCAGGCTGAAATCGCGGATGCGCCGGGCCAACTCCGAAGCGTGTTCGCTCAGCGAGCCGTTTCGCACAGGTACTTCGGGAGTCGTCAGACGGGCGCGCAGTTGCTTGCCGCCGAAACTCAGCAGCGTCCCGAAATCGCGGATGGGATGGGTGAGGGCGTTCTTGACGGTGAGAAACTGATCGGCGACCGGCTTGATTCCGACCATAGCGATGAAGGCGCGGAGAACATCGTTGGCCCCTTCGCCGATGGTGTTGATGCGAGCGTCGCGCATCATGCGCTCGTAGGGTTCGTCGGTGAAATACGCCTTGCCGCCGAAAATCTGGATCGTATCGTTGACGATCTTCCACAAAGCGTCGGTGGACCATACTTTGAGCATCGCCGTTTCGAGCATGTAATCCTCGAAACCGCTGTCGATAAAGTGGGCGCACTCGCTGGTGGTCGCTTCCATCGCAAAGGCGTGCGCGGCCATCCATGCGATTTTCTTTTTCACGAGTTCGAACTCGGCGAGCGGTTGATCGAATTGAACGCGCCTCTTGGCGTGAATGGCAGCGGCGCGAACGCAGTATTTAGCCGCTCCGGTACAACAGGCCCCGAAGGTCGTTCGGCCAAAATCGAGGACGGTTAGCGCGATGCGTAGTCCCTTGCCGACTTGTCCGAGGACATTCTCGGCGGGGACAATCATGTTCTCGAAAGCGAGACGGCCGGTGGCGGTGCCGCGGATGCCGGTCTTGGCCATGCGCTGCTCCAACACCTTGAACCCCGGCATGTCCGGCGTCACCAGAAAAGCGGTGATCTCCTTTTTCTTATCCCCCTTGTTCGAGGGTGTGCGGGCGATGACCGTCAGGACTCCGGCGACACCACCGTTGGTAATCCAGCGTTTGGTTCCGTTGAGGACATAGGCATTGCCGTCGGGAGTCGGGGTGGCCGTGGTTTGGACGTTGCTGGCGTCGGAACCGGCCTCCGGCTCGGTCAGCGCGAAGGCGGCCAGCTTTTCGCCGACGACCAAGGGGGGCAGCCATCGGCGTTTCTGTTCTTCGCTACCAAACAGCAGTAAGGCGCGAATGCCGATACTGTGATGGGCGTTGACGAAGACGCCGACGCCAGCATCGTGTCCGCCGAGGATCTCCATGATGCGACAATTGGCCAACTGCGAGATCCCCAGCCCGCCGACTTCTTTGGGCGCGGTTGCCCCCAGCACGCCGATCCGCCCTAGTCCGGCTACGACCGCATCGGGTATGGCGGCCTCGCGGTCGATGGCGACGGCGTCGATATGCTCCTCGGCGTAGCGGCGCACCTCTTCCACTTTGTCGCGCAGCAGTCCTCGTTCATCGGGGTGAATCTGCGGATATGGGTTGAGCAACGCCCCATTGTATTGGCCGAAAAATAGCCCCTTGGCGAATCCCATCGCTTGCGGCCCCGAGAAGAGCAACTCCTCGGCGGCTTGCTTTTGCTGTTCCAACTGCTCGGCGGTTAGGGCCATCGCGGCTCTCCTGCAATCGAGGAATCCTTCCTCCGCACCGATTGGCGCGGAACCTAACGATCACCGACCATTCTACCCTTTCGAGCCTTCGAGGGCATCGTCATTTGCGACGATAGGTCGGAAGGCGGGGTGGGTTGGAGAGCCTTCTCTTCTCCCGTTCGGCCCATAAAACAAAATTTTCGTCACGAAGCCGAGCGGCGAGGTAACGCATGTTCGACGTGGAAGCGTGTCGGCGACAGTTTCCCGCATTACAGTGCAAAATAGATGGTCATTTTCCTCTATTTCTCGATGGCCCCGGCGGCACCCAAGTGCCGCAGCGCGTCCTCGACGCCATGACCCACTATCTGAGCGTCTGCAATTCCAATCGAGGTGGGTGCTTCACGACGAGCCGCGAATCGGATGCGCTCTTGGACGAAGCCCATCGCGCCGCCGCCGACCTGCTCAACGCGCCGTCGCCGGAGGAAATCGTCTTCGGCGCGAATATGACGACGCTGACGTTTCATCTCAGCCGAGCGTTCGCCCGGACGTTGCGACCGGGCGATGAGATTCTCGTCACGCGACTCGATCACGACGCCAACGTCAGCCCGTGGATGTTGGCGGCGCGCGACGCCGGAGCGTCGGCAAATCTCGTGGACATTCATCCGGGAGATTGCACGCTGGATCTCGACGATTTCCGCCGCCGTTTGACGCCGCACGTTCGACTGGTCGCCGTCACCTGCGCCTCGAATCTGGTCGGCAGCGTCAACGACGTTCGCACTCTGGCCCAATGGGTTCACGAAGCCGGCGCGCTCCTCTATCTCGACGCCGTGCATTACGCGCCGCACCGATCGATCGACGTACAAGAGTGGGATTGTGATTTTCTCGTTTGTTCGGCGTACAAATTCTTTGGTCCCCACGTCGGCCTCTTGTGGGGCAAATCCAACCTCCTTCGTCGTTTGCCGGCTTATAAACTGCGACCGGCCACCAACGAATTGCCCGGACGTTGGATGACGGGGACGCAAAATCACGAAGGGTTGGTAGGTGTTACCGCCGCTATCGAATATCTCGCCTCGTTGGGTGAGGGGGCGACCCGGCGCGAACGCTTAGTGGCCGCATTCGCCGCCATTCACGAGCGCGAAACGATGTTGGCCGATCGTTTGCTCGATGGACTTGCCGCACGACCGCGCTTCCGCGTTTGGGGCATTAGCCTGCCCGAACGACGTGCGGAGCGCGTGCCGACCGTGGCCATCACCGCCGACGACGCCACGCCATCTCAACTTGCCGAGCATCTAGCCAAACGCGAGATCTACACCTGGAACGGCAATATGTACGCGCTGGAGCTAACGGAGCGGCTGGGCGTGGAGGACCACGGCGGATTGCTGCGACTGGGTTTGACGCACTATAACACGATCGAAGAAATCGACCGATTGTTGCAGGCACTCGACGAAAGAAGTTAGCTTTACGCGCGGCGCGGCTGATGAGGTTGAGGGACCGTTCGCATTGATGTGCGATTGGAACACGAGGGGGCTTCACAATAGCACACTCGCGACTCACTTGCACGCGCGTTCGAGAAGAATGCCTCAAACGCGATTGTTTCGTCGGTGTCTGGATAACACGCGAATTCGTACGCCGATGATTCGCCCCTCCTGTCCGTGATGGCATGGCATTTGCTAAGAAGCGATCCGAGAAGCCCCTCTCCCCTGAGTACACGGGAGCGGAGCTTTGCGGATCGTCTCTCAACCTGTTGCGAAGCGTATCCAATCGCCTTACGGATGGCCGATCGTCCAATGAAAGGGGTTCTGAATCGTGGAAGCTCAAAAGACGGTTAAGGAGAATCGAATCGAAGGGCCGCTCGACGAGCGCGAATTGTCGTTGATGAACGCCTATTGGCATGCGGCCAATTATCTTTGTGTGGGTATGATTTATCTGCGCGAGAATCCGTTGTTGCGGGAGCCTCTCCGAGCGGACCACATCAAGAATCGCTTGCTCGGACATTGGGGATCGTCGCCGGGACAAGCGTTTATCTGGATTCATCTCAATCGGCTCATCAAGAAATACGATTTGAATCTGATTTACATATCCGGCCCTGGGCACGGCGCGCCGGGGGTCCTCGCCAATACTTATTTGGAGGGAACCTATTCGGAGGTGTATCCCGATAAAGGAGAAAACGAAGACGGCATGCGCCGGTTCTTTAAGCAGTTCTCGTTTCCTGGTGGCATCGGCAGCCATTGCACGCCGGAAACGCCAGGATCGATCCACGAAGGCGGCGAGTTGGGTTACAGTCTATCGCACGCCTTCGGTGCCGCCTACGACAACCCGGATTTGATTGTGGCCTGCGTGGTCGGCGACGGCGAATCCGAGACGGGACCGTTGGCGACGGCGTGGCATTCCAATAAATTTCTCAGCCCCGTTCACGACGGCGTCGTTCTTCCCATACTACATCTCAACGGCTATAAAATCTCCAATCCCACGATTTTGGCGCGCATCCCGCACGACGATCTCGAACATCTGTTTCGCGGCTATGGCTGGGAGCCTTTCTTCGTTGAAGGCGACGATCCCACTACCATGCACCAACGGATGGCAAGCACGATGGAGACGTGCGTGCAACGGATCCAAAGCATCCAGGAAGCGGCGCGCGCCGGGAAAACGGACACCATGCCTCGTTGGCCGATGATCGTGCTGCGCTCGCCGAAAGGATGGACCGGCCCCAAGGAATTGGAAGGTCATAAAATCGAGGGATTTTGGCGCGCCCATCAAGTGCCGATTCTCGATGTGGTGCGGAACCCCGCGCATCTGAAAATGCTCGAAACTTGGATGCGAAGCTATAAACCGGAAAAAGTGTTTAACTCGAACGGAAAACTCATCCCCGAATTACGCAGTCTCGCGCCCGTGGGGGATCGCCGCATCAGCGCCAATCCCCATGCCAACGGCGGGCGTCTGCGCAAGGCACTGGTTATGCCCGATTTTCGCGGCTACGCCTTCCAAGTCGAGAAACCCGGCGGTACCGAGGCCGAGAGTACGCGCATTTTGGGCGGCTTTCTCCGCGACATCATGCGCGCCAATCCAACGAATTTTCGCGTCTTTGGACCCGATGAAACCGCGTCCAATCGACTGACGGACATCTACGAAGTCAGCAAAAAAACCTGGATGGCCGAACTGAAACCCGAAGACAAGGACGGCGGCGAATTGGCCCGCGATGGCCGGGTGATGGAAATGCTCAGCGAGCATACCTTGGAAGGATGGTTAGAGGGATATTTACTTACGGGGCGACACGGCTTCTTCTCGACGTATGAGGCCTTCGTTCACGTCATCGACTCGATGATCAATCAACATGCGAAATGGTTGGAGAAATCGAAAAAAGAATTGGCCTGGCGCGCTCCAGTGTCCTCGTTGAACTTGCTCATTACCTCCACGGTTTGGCGTCAAGATCACAATGGATTCACCCATCAAGATCCGGGATTTCTCGATCTGGTCGTTACCAAAAGTCCCGAAGTGACGCGCATCTATTTGCCTCCGGACGCCAATTGTTTGCTCAGCGTTGCCGACCACTGTTTGCGCAGCACCGATTACATCAACGTCATCGTCGCTGACAAACAGCCGCATTTGCAATATCTGGATATGGAGTCGGCGATTCGGCACTGCACCAAGGGCATTGGCATCTGGGAGTGGGCCAGCAACGACAACGGAGTCGAACCGGATGTCGTCGTGGCCGGCGCGGGCGATGTGGCCACCATGGAAGCGCTGGCCGCAGCGTCCATTCTTCGCAACCATTTTCCCGACCTTAAGATTCGCTTTGTCAACGTCGTCGATCTCTTTCGTCTGCGTCCGGACACGGAACATCCGCACGGCCTGTCGCAACGCGATTTCAATAGTCTGTTCACGACAAACAAACCGATCATTTTCAATTTTCACGGCTATCCTTGGTTGATCCATCAACTGACGTATCGACACACCAATCACGCCAACTTGCATGTGCGCGGCTATAAGGAGAAAGGGAACATCAACACACCGCTGGAATTGGCCATCAACAATCATACGGATCGCTTCAATCTGGCCATCGACGCCATCGACCGCGTGCCGTGCTTACAATTGATTGGCTCCCACGTCAAGGAGTTGTTGAAGGATCAGATTATCGACCACGTCAATTATGCCCACGAGCACGGCACGGATCGACCGGAGATCACCAATTGGCGTTGGCCGGGTTTCTAGGACCGTTCAAAGCCCCTTTTCAGGGTTCGTCGCGGTGTGGAGCGGAGCGCGATGCAAACGCGCTCCGCGTCCCGGCTAACCGCAGAGAGAACGGAGCAAATCGGGTCTGTGCCGAGGTTGAAGCATGAGCATTTTGACGATAAACGCCGGATCGAGCAGTCTCAAATTCGGACTGTTCGATTCCGAGGCCAAGCGCGCGTTGGCGACCGGGCTGATCGATTGGCGCGTCGATCCGAGCCAGGCCGAATTGATCGTGCAGCCCAACGAGGGGCAAGCGATTCGTTCGCACGTCTCGGTGTCGGACCATCGGGCGGCGGTGCTGCATGCCGTGCGTCGTTTAGACGAGCAAGCCGACTCGGCGATCGCGGTCGTCGGGCATCGCGTCGTCCACGGCGGCACGCGCTTTCGCGATCCGGTACGCATCGACGCCTCGGTAAAACAAGAGATCGGTCTACTCGTCGAATTGGCTCCGTTGCACAATCCGCCCGCCTTGGAGGGCATCGAAGCCGCCGAGTCCGTTTTGCCGAACGTCCCGCACATCGCGGCTTTCGACACCTCTTTTTTCGCCGCGCTAGAACCGCGCGCGTTCGTGTATCCCCTACCGTATGCCTGGTACCAAGACTGGGGCATCCGCCGATTCGGCTTCCACGGCCTGAGCCACGCCTATTGTTCCGGCCGCGCCGCCGAGTTGCTGGCGCGCGATCCGAACGATCTGCGCCTGATCGTCTGTCATCTCGGCAACGGTTGTTCGGTCAGCGCCGTGTGCGGTGGACAAGCCGTGCAAACGAGCATGGGCTATACGCCCATGGAAGGCTTAATGATGGGCACGCGCTCCGGCTCGGTCGATCCCGGCGTGCTGCTTCACGTTCAGCGCAAGTACCATTTGGATGTCGGAGGACTCGATCGCGCTCTGAACCACGAATCGGGCTTGCTGGGCGTGTCCGGCGTGTCGTCGGATTATCGCAGCGTGCGGGAGGCGGCGAATCGGGGCGACGAGCGCGCGCGGTTGGCCTTGGCCATTTACGCCGACCGGGTGCGCGCTGCCGTTGGGGAGATGGCCGTGATGTTGGGCGGACTCGACGCGCTGGTTTTCACCGCCGGCATCGGCGAACATGCCGTCGAGTTGCGCGCCGAGGTCTGCCAAGGTCTGCGGATTCTGGGCCTTCACCTCGACCCCGAACGCAACGCGGCGTGTCAACCGGATGCCGACATCGCCGCCGCCGATTCGCCGGGACGTATTTTCGTCCTGCGTACGCAAGAGGAGTTGATGATCGCCCGCGCGGCACGATGCTTGACCGGAGCCAGAACACCCGGCGGCTAACGCTACCGGCTCGCCTTGAGGTGGGCGGCGTCGAGTTTATCGACCGACCACAACAGACCTCGGGCCACCAGATCGAGGTAGCGGTCGTCGCCGACGGTGGCGTTATTGTGACCGACTGTTGTGGCGAAGACGCGCGTCTTTCCCTTATACATATTGGTCCAGGCAACCACTGCATCGTCGGTGCGCTCCTTGCCGTCCTTGGTCGTCACCGTTTGTTTGCCGCGCGCCAGCGGATGCGCCGTGTCCAACACTTTGCCGGCGGCGTTGTTGTACAACTCTTCCTTGCCGGTCGTCCAATCGGTTAACCCCATGGTAATGGGGCTGTCTTTATCGACAAATGAGATCGCAATCGGCGCTTGAGGTCCGTGTCCGGTACTCGGCAGGCCGGTGAACTCGAACCAGGGCGTAGCGCGCGGATAGCCCTTGCTTCGGTAGCAGTGCATGCCGCAGTGCAACACGACGCCCGGCAAACCTTGGCGGTGCGGTTCCAGGATGCGCTCGATCAAGGCTTCATCTTTCACATCGGCGCAGCATTCGTCGTGGACGACGACATCGTAATTCTTGGCCCAATCGGGTTTCTCATACACCGGGTTGAGGTGTTTGGTCCCCTTGTCGGGATCGTAGGCAATCGTCCAGACCACATTGGCTTTTTTCGAGATACCCTGAGTGAGAATATCCTTTTGCTTGGCATAGTCGTGACAGCATCCGCCCACCACCAGTAGCGCGCGAATAGGCTTGGTTTCCTTGGGCGCGGGTCTTTCGTCGGCGGCCAACAGCGGCAGCACGGCGGCGACCGAGAAGAGGAACGCAACGGATCTCCAGCGAAGCATCGGCAGCACCTCCGGATGGATGGAAACACTCGTTCGGCGAGTGCGCGGGTTCGACGGCTCAATTCTATCGCGGGCGCGGCGGATCGCAAGCGCCGCGTTCGTGGAATCGAAGCGGGGTGGGAAACATTCGGCACGACGAGGCGGCGGGATGGGAGGAGAGAGACGGCCCCAGGCAGAGAGCCTGGGGCCGAAAATCTTTATCAATCTATTCCGGCGACGCGAGGGACGGAGAAATCGTCACCGCGCCGGTCGTCAGGTTGACCTCGACGCAATCGCCGCTGGCGTGCGTTTTGTGGCCGTCCTTCTTATAGTACAGTACGACATCGCCTTCGAGAACGAGACGATCTTTGCCTTCGCTGCGCACGCGGTCGGCCGTCGCCTTGACATTCTCGCCGCGAACGCGGATGCGATCCTCGAAGCGCGTCAGCCGTAGCTCGTTCGCGCCGATCGTCACCTTCGTCCTTTGGCAGTGCAGCTGAGTATCCTCGCCGACCTGGACCGTCAACGCCTCGTCGGAAGAAGCGGCGACGAAGCACACCTTGGCTTCGCTCCCTCGTTTGACACTGGCCGTCAAGATGGAAGTTACTCTCGGCCTGTTGCACGGAATTGCTTCGTGGTACGCCATCGTAGGATAACCGTACTCGTAGGGGGACGGTTGCTGGTAATAGGCGGGCGGCGCGGGTATCATCGAGGCGTGCATAAAGGGAGGCATGCAAGCGGGCGGGGGAGGCATGTTGGGTAAACCCGGTGGAGCCAGCGGAGACGCGGGCATCGGCATGATGGGATGCGGCATCGCGGCGATTGCGTCCATCGTTTGCATCGCAGGTACCACCACGATAAACCCGTGGGATTGTATTCCCTCGCAGGCGGTTACCTTTTTGCATTCGCACTCGCCTTTTTTGCAGCAACACTTATCGCCCTTCGCGCAGTCGCATTTACCGTCTTTGCAGCAATCTACCTCTTTGCAGCACTTGCCGTCCTTGCAGCAATCTACCTCTTTGCAGCACTTGCCGTCCTTGCAGCAATCTACCTCTTTGCA